>NZ_JADNNI010000003.1:0-180706 GCF_015556925.1 Enterococcus sp. 1001283B150225_161107_E12
GTAGTTCCATAAATACGGAAACTAAAAACGTGAATGATTGAAATTAAATCTTCAACTAATTCCTGTTGTGGCTATAAATCTAGGTTATTCCATAAAATAATCGTTGGAGTGAACTTTGAGCATGATTTCTTAAAAACTCCACTTGATTGTTCAAGTCATCTTTTTGTCCGACACTAGACAATTGAGCGTAAGCAATGTTCTTTTTGCCACTTGTTTTATCGCCTTTGATGTAAGTTAAATTATACTATCTTCGAATTTTTGGTGTCCGATGTACTTTGAACGTGCCATCGTTAGCCAACGTTGTAGCGTTCGCACAGAAAAACCTAATCTTTTTGCTATATTCTTTAGGTTCATCGGGATTTCTCATCTCATGGAAACCATTGCACGTATAACTACTTTTATATATATTTGTGTGTAAAAATCACTGATGTTTAGTTAGTCCTTTAGTGCATTTCGTTGAGTCATACGTTCAATTTGTCCGTGCCATTCATTTGGAGAAACATTCGCTTCTTGCCAAATGTCAGACCCCATAGAAATACTTGTTGGATAAGATGTAGTGAACGCTTGGATAAATGAATCTTTTACTTGAGCAACGGTCAACGGTGTATCGAATAACTTTTCTAGTGTCGCCATGCTTGTGGGTGTCACCGCAGGATAGCCGTTTGTACCGAATTGTTCTTTCAATGCTTGTTGATAAAATTGCCGCATCAGTTCGCCTCGTTTTTCTTGATCCCCGTTCACGCTCAGATACATCATCACAGAGATTCCATTTTTGATCCGACGTTGGGCGATTCCGGCAAATTTTTTGCCATTGATACTGAGATCGTAGGTACCAGGACAATAAGAATCTTTGATTTCATAGGCTTCTATTTTGTCTGCATAAACAGGAAAAGCCTGACGTGTCAGAGCGAGCATCTTTTCATATCCTTGATCGATCGAGATTTTGTTCTCATCTTCTTGTGGGAAGATCAACGAGATATTCAAAATCCCTTGGTCTGAAACGATCCCAAGCCCACCGGCATTGCGAATCACCGGTGCAAATCCCGCATCTTGGATGACTTTGATCCCTTCAGATAAAAAAGGGGTTCGGGTATCCTTCATACCGAGGATGATCGTCTGTTCATATTGCCAAAAATGTAGAAAAGTTTGTTGATTTTTTTTGGCATACTCTGTTAAAATATCCGTTAAAGCAAACGGAGAAAAATCATTTGTTTGGTAGACTTCTTGATCCAAAATGATGGACGTCATGCACTCAACTCCTATTTAAATCTGCTTGAGCAGTGATTGTCACAACCTCAACTCATTCTAATATACAGGAGTATCACTCCTTCTTTCTTCATTATACTCCAAAATAAGAAAGAAGAGATGAAAAAAGTTATCTGTTCTCTATACCTGTCGGTTGACAAATCAGTGGAAAGTGGGAACAATGTAGCTATGAGAAAAGGAGAATGTCAAATGGAACGATCTGGATTACCGATTTCGATACAATTACGTACAAAAGTGAAACAACAAGGAGAGCAACAAGATTTTTATTTTGATCTGAAAGGACAGATGGTCAAAATTGGCGATACCTTATACATACGCTATAAAGAGATCCAAGAAGGACAAGAAGAAATTCCTGTCACAATCAAGATCATGCCAGATGGTCACGTGCAATTGATCCGTGCTGGTGAAATGCGTATGCGTCTAAAATTTGCCTATCGGGAGCGTCTAGAAACCCATTACCGCACGCCTTATGGAATGATCCAAGTCGACACATTCACAAAAGAACTACATGTTAGTCTAAAAGATCGTCCAACGGCTGGCAAAGTCATGATCGATTACGATTTGTTCATGGGTGTCGAAAAAATAGGCGAATATGAGATGGTCTTAGATTTTACTGCATAAATAGCAAAGAAACGTTTGATTTTTTACCTGTGATTTTGTATGATAAGGAGTAGACTGTGAAAGGACGTGTCCTGATTGGAAATTAGTGTATTTGAAGGTGCAAACAAAAACGAATTATCAATGATCGAAGTCGCACACGCGATCTTAGAGCAGCGTGGTGATGTGATGGACTTTTCTGATTTAGCAAATGAGATTCAAACATATCTTGGCAAATCAGATAGTGACATTCGTGATTCACTCGCACAATTTTATACTGACTTAAATATCGACGGTAGCTTTATTTCATTAGGCGACAATCGTTGGGGCTTGCGTTCATGGTATGCCATCGATTCGATCGATGAAGAAGTCAACCATGGAATCGACGAAGAAGACGAGGATACACCACGTCGTCGTAAACGCAAAAAAGTCAATGCCTTTATCAATGATGACGAAGATGCCATCGATTATAACGATGATGACCCAGAAGATACTGATCTGTCTGACGAAGACGATGATGATCTTTTTGAAGATGAAGATGACGATGATGAAGAAATCGCTGCATACAATTCAGACTTACAAGAAATTGGTGCAGATACTGGAGACGACGAAGAAGAAATCCCAGGAAACATCGAAGAAGATCTAAGCATTATCGAAGACGATGACGAAGAAGAAGACGAAGAATTTGAAGACGAAGATTTCCCAGAAGAATAAGTAAGAGAAATCACATAGAACTGCAAGTTACTTGTAAAAGTAGCCTTGCAGTTTTTTTTGTCTTCGAACAAAAGAAAAAAGTTCTAGAGAGTAAGGCAGAACGTCAACTAGAAAACCAAAAGTGTTTCTCCTTAAGGACGAAGGCATATTTTTGTGGCTTATAGAAATGCTTCAGAGAAAAGCATTAGGGATGTCAGCGAATCTTTTTTCATTTGTTCTAAAAAAGAGTATGATGAAAGTGAAACTGAGACATGACAATCAAATATAAAAGGAGACGATCGATATGTTAGATGATCAATTAAAATGTCCCAATTGTCAGACCAAATTCTATTATAATGAAGTACGTCACATTGTGAAGCATCGAGAAAAAGAAATGCCGATCCGCTGTCCTGAATGCAATGAAGTAGTCGAACGGAAACTCTCTCATGGCTATTTCGTGTCATACAAAGAAACAGATTTTTCAAAGTTGGATCAGGAAGTGGAGGAAACACCGAAGCAATACAAGAGCTTGAAAACCGGTGCGGTGATCAGTGCAGATGAATACCGGGAAATGATTGAACGTCATGATTTATCTTTAAACGGACCAATGAGTTCGGAATTGATGGGCGGTATGAACTATTTTATTGAAAATGAAGCATTGAATAACGAAGAAAGTTACGAAGATTATGTTCCTTATGATTGATAAAAAAATGAAAAAGAATGGGACTTGAGTCCTCTTACACCACCTAAAATCGAATAAACGGCGGAAACAGAAGTAAACTCTTCGAAAAATAAGACGCCATCCACCAAAATTTGAAAAATAATTTTCGTGGATGGCGCCTTAATTTTTGAGGCTAAACACTACTGTAGTGACTTCTTGAGGAAACAGGTTATAGAATCAAGTTTGAAAATAAAAAACGGTTGTTTTTTATAAAAACTCTTTGCTTCATTGGCTATTTCCGATTATGATTATAGACAGAAGAATAACAAATAAATAGGAGTAATCAATGAAAAAGTCAATACGAATAAAAGTAATCGGTTTTCTTGTGATTTTATTTGGGGTGTTTCTCTTAGTCCATTCATCACCAAAAGATCAAACCTCTTTAAATCTTTCAACGAAAAATGAAGAAAATACATATCGCACCATGTCCAGTAAGTTGGACTTTCAGCAACTGCTTCGTGTCATTTCGAGAGAATATCAACTAACCGAAGAAGAAGCTAAAAAACAGCTCGGCTATACTGAGCAAATGGTGCAAGGCGCAATACATAATGGGGCAATCTACCGTATCTTTTCTCAAAACATAACAGTCAATAGAGTATACCAACCAACTTTATTGCTATACTGTGAAACGAGTGAAAGTGGAAATTTCCGAGCAATCAAGTCGATTTTATCCGTTCAGTTGAAATCCGCTGATCAAGGATTGGAAAAACATTTTACAGGGGATGTATTTGCTTATTTAGAGGACCCTAACCGAATATTTTATCTCATCAATGGTGATTTTTATGATCAAAAAACAGCCACTTTAAGAAACGGTTTAACGCTTCGTCAAGGGGATGGTGTGACAGAGCGCTATAATCATGGACCTTTAACGAATCATTTCTACTATAGTTACATTGAAGATCGGTTTACTTTTTAAAATTCCATGAAAAAATCAAAAAAAGCAGTTTTCCTAGATAGGAAAACCGCTTTTTTTCTTAGAAATTTGAAAGCAAAATCTTCACAAATATGCTAAGATAACAATAGACGCGTCCTGAGGGAATCGAACCCCCGTCTCAAGAACCGGAATCTTACGTGATATCCACTACACTAAGGACGCAAGCACTGCAACAATTGTATCGAAATCAAAAATAAATTACAAGGGGAATGGACAAAAAAATGAAATTTGAACAAAATTTTTCACAAAAACAACAACAAACACAAAAACTTGCCATGACACAACAGCTCCAACAGTCCATCCAAGTCTTGCAGTATAACAGCGAAGAGCTACTGGCTTTTGTTGAAAATCAGGCGTTGGAAAACCCCTTAGTAGAAGTGATCGAACCGGATTGGCAACCCGATTACCAAAAACGTAATGCCAGTTATGAGGGAGAAGAGACGAGCTACTTGAATCAAATTCCTGATACAACAGGCTCACTTTTTGAATCATTGATCGAACAAGTCCATTTGAATTACCGAGATACTTTCTTACGTAAATTGATTTTATATTTGATCGAATATATCGACCTGAATGGTTTTTTGACTATTTCTTTAGAAGACGCCATCCAACAAACGAATGCGACGCCGATCCAAATGCTTGACGCATTGACACTGATCCAGCAGTTAGAGCCAGCAGGTGTAGGGGCGCGAAGTTTACAAGAATGTTTGATGTTACAAACTGAAAGAGACGACTATGCGCCCGAATTGGCTTACATCGTCTTGGAAGAATGGTTTGATCAATTAGTCGAACGCAAATGGAAAGAGATCGCCCAACATTTTGCGATTCCATTAAGCGACGTACAACGAATCTTTGATTATATCCAAACCCTTAGCCCAAGTCCTGGACGAGTCTTTGACAATAGTAGCGGTTTGTATATCATCCCCGATGTCAAAGTTGTCGTAACAGGTGAAGAAGTCCAAGTCATCTCAAATCGAGGCAACCAGCCGAATGTACGTTTTCAAGAAGCTTATTTTCAACAGATGCAAAAAAAAGCAGATAAAGAGACTCAAGCCTATTTGAAAGAACGAAAACAAGAATTTGAATGGCTGCAAAAAACGATTTTGCAACGTGGTGATACGATCATGCGCGTGGCGCAAATCATTGTTTCTCGGCAAAAAGAATTCTTTACAAATGTCGCACGACCGATCCGCCCATTGACCTTAAAAGAAGTCGCAGAAGAAATCGACGTCCACGAATCAACGGTCAGTCGAGCAGTCAATGGCAAGTATCTTGAAACCGATTTTGGTGTCTTCGAATTGAAAAAGTTCTTTACGACGAGACTCCAACCTACAAATGCAGAGAGTACTGAAGATCTATCAGCAGATACCGCAAAGAAAAAAGTCCAAGAACTAGTAGATGCGGAAGATAAAAGCAAACCATTATCTGATCAAAAATTAGTAGAACTACTGAAAAATGACAAAATTTCGATTTCTCGACGAACAGTTGCCAAATATCGTGACTTGTTAGGAATCCCTAGTTCATCGAAAAGAAAACGGTATGATAAATAATTGAATGGAAGACTGGAAGAATCTTAAACATTTTTCTAGTCTTTTTTTGTTGATAAATACGGACAAAACTGTTAGACTATGTCATGTGAGGTTGAGATTTTCCTAGTAGAAAACGTGCAAGTTGGAAAGTCCGATTTATTTTTTTAGATCACATGGGTCGTTTTGAGTCTACATTGGACGAAAAATGTCCAACTAAGGAGATCGCTATGTTAGATGAATTGAAACTGATTGAAGCTGTTGCGCCAGACATCATGGATGTTTTGCAAGAACGCTATAAGATTTTGCGCAATATTTACTGGATGCAGCCAATTGGTCGTCGTAGTTTATCGGAAAGCATGGGCATGACCGAACGTGTCTTACGAACAGAAACGGATCTGCTCAAACAACTTGAACTGATCAACGCCTCTAAAAGTGGTATGACGCTGACGAAAAAAGGAGAGGAAGTCTATCAAAGCCTCGAAGGTTTTATGGACCAACTTTTAGGAATGCATCAGATTGAAATGAAACTATCTGAGTATTTTGGAAACCAGCGCTGTATCGTTGTTTCTGGAAACAGTGAACAACAACCAAAAGTAGCAGATGCTTTTGGCGAAGCCTTAGACGAGTCACTGAATCTACTACTTCCGGAAGGCGATAATATCATCGCAGTCATGGGAGGAACGACGATGGCGATCGTTGCAGAGCAACTGACTAGCTTAGAAAATAGCAAGCGCCATAACTTGTTTGTTCCTGCGCGAGGTGGGATCGGCGAGGCGATTACTGTACAAGCGAACTCAGTCAGTGCTAGAATGGCTACAAAGGCAAATGGAAAACACCGAGCATTATATGTGCCGGAACAATTAAGCTTGGCTACTTACAATTCATTACTCAATGAGCCGTCTATACAAGAAGTTTTAAACTTGATAAGTCAGGCGAATTGTGTTATTCATAGTATTGGACGGGCGTTGCATATGGCAGCGCGACGAAAGATGAATGAAGAAGAATTGCTGATGTTGAAACAAGCCAATGCCGTTGCGGAATCTTTTGGCTATTTCTTCAATGAAAAAGGAGAAGTCGTTTATAAAGTCCCACGAATCGGCATCGAATTAAAAGACTTAGCTAAGGTCCCGATCATTCTTGCAGTTGCAGGGGGGAAAGCCAAAGCCAAAGCAATTCGAGCGTATATGAATAATGCACCAAAACAAACGTGGCTCATCACAGATGAAGCCGCTGCTAATGAGATTTTAAAAGGGGTATCCCTTTAAAATAAATATTTTTTTGATTTTCATAAGGAGGAAATCTTAAATGACAGTTAAAGTAGGTATTAATGGTTTTGGACGTATTGGACGTCTAGCGTTCCGTCGTATCCAAGATGTAGATGGAATCGAAGTAGTAGCAATCAACGATTTGACAGATGCTAAAATGTTGGCACACTTGTTAAAATACGATACAACTCAAGGACGTTTCAACGGAACAGTTGAAGTTCACGAAGGTTCATTCAACGTAAACGGAAAAGAAGTTAAAGTATTAGCTAACCGTAACCCTGAAGAATTACCTTGGGGCGAACTAGGCGTAGACATCGTTCTAGAATGTACTGGTTTCTTCACTTCAAAATCAGCTGCTGAAAAACATTTAACAGCTGGTGCTAAACGTGTTGTTATCTCAGCTCCTGGTGGAGACGATGTACCAACAATCGTTTACAACACAAACCATGAAACATTAACTGGTAAAGAAACAGTTATCTCTGGTGCTTCATGTACAACTAACTGTTTAGCTCCTATGGCTAAAACATTGAACGACAAATTTGGTGTTGTTGAAGGATTAATGACAACTATCCACGCTTACACAGGTGACCAAATGACTCTTGACGGACCTCATCCTAAAGGTGACTTCCGCCGTGCACGCGCTGCTGCTGCAAACATCGTTCCTAACTCAACAGGTGCTGCTAAAGCAATCGGTTTAGTAATCCCTGAATTGAACGGTAAATTAGACGGAGCTGCTCAACGTGTACCAATCGCAACTGGTTCATTAACAGAATTAGTTACAGTTCTTGATAAAAACGTAACAGTTGATGAAGTAAATGCTGCAATGGAAGAAGCAGCTAACGAATCTTACGGTTACAACACAGACGAAATCGTTTCTTCAGATATCGTTGGTATGACTTACGGTTCATTATTTGATGCTACTCAAACAAAAGTAATGACTGTTGGCGACAAACAATTAGTTAAAACTGTTGCTTGGTACGACAACGAAATGTCATACACTGCACAATTAGTACGTACTTTAGAATACTTCGCTAACTTATAAGATAAATCGTACAAGTGTAACCTATATCCATGTACACTTAAAAGCGGGGAAGCAATCGCGCTTCTCCGCTTTTTTTGATAAGATGTTTATTTAGGAGGAAATCAAATGGCTAAGAAAACAGTCAAAGATATTGATTTAAAAGATAAAAAAGTCCTTGTCCGTGTTGACTTCAACGTTCCTTTGAAAGACGGCGTCATCACTGATGATACACGTATCAAAGCTGCGTTACCAACAATCAATTATGTGTTGGAGCAAGGCGGAAAAGCGATTCTTTTCTCTCACCTTGGACGTGTGAAAACAGAAGAAGACAAAGAAGGAAAATCTTTGGCACCAGTTGCAAAACGTTTAGGCGAATTGCTAGGTAAAGAAGTAACTTTCGTTCCTGAAACTCGTGGCTCAGAATTAGAAACAGCAATTGCTGACATGAAAGACGGAGACGTAGTTGTTTTTGAAAACACTCGTTTTGAAGACATCGACGGCAAAAAAGAAAGCAAAAATGATACTGAATTAGGTAAATACTGGGCTTCTTTAGGTGATGTATTTGTCAATGATGCGTTTGGTACAGCTCACCGTGCGCATGCTTCAAACGTAGGGATTGCTTCAACAGGTATCCCAACAGTTGCTGGATTCTTGATGGATAAAGAAATCAAGTTCATCGGCGAAGCTGTTGAAGAACCTAAACGTCCGATGATCGCGATCTTAGGTGGAGCGAAAGTTTCAGATAAAATCGGTGTCATCGAAAACTTGATTCCTAAAGCAGACAAAATCTTGATCGGCGGCGGAATGACTTATACATTCTACGAAGCAAAAGGCATCAAGATCGGTAACTCTTTAGTTGAAGCAGATAAAGTAGCTTTAGCAAAAGAATTGATCGAAAAAGCTGGTGACAAATTAGTTTTACCAATTGACAATGTTTGTGCCCCTGAATTTTCAAATGATGTAGAAACACAAGTCATCGAAGGAGATATTCCTGAAGGCTTGATGGCATTAGACATCGGCCCTGCTTCAGTTGAATTATTTGCTGATACATTGCAAGGTGCGAAAACAGTTGTATGGAACGGACCAATGGGTGTATTCGAAATGAGTAACTTCGCTAAAGGTACGATCGGTGTTTGTGAAGCAATCGCTAACCTTGAAGATGCAACAACGATCATCGGTGGCGGTGACTCTGCTGCTGCTGCGGAACAATTAGGTTTTGCAGACAAATTCACTCACATCTCAACAGGTGGCGGTGCAAGCTTAGAGTTGCTTGAAGGGAAAGAATTACCTGGACTAGCTGCAATCAACGACAAATAAGCATAAAATCAACGAATAAATAAAATGGTGAGAGGATCATCTACAGATTGCTCAAATCTGTAGTCCTCTTACATTCTGAATAGGAGTGCATATCATGCGTAAACCAATTATCGCTGGTAACTGGAAAATGAACAAAACTGCATCTGAAGCAAAAGATTTTGCAGAAGCAGTAAAAAACAAGATCCCTTCAAATGATAAAGTAGATTCAGTGATTGGATCTCCTGCATTATTCTTACAAGAATTAATGGCTTCAGCTGAAGGTACAGAATTGAAAATCGCTGCACAAAACTCTTACTGGGAAAACTCAGGTGCTTTCACTGGTGAAACATCACCTGCAGCTTTAGCTGATCTAGGTGTACAATATGTGATCATCGGTCACTCTGAGCGTCGTGAATACTTCCACGAAACTGACGAAGATATCAACAAAAAAGCGAAAGCAATCTTCGCAAACGGTATGATCCCAATTCTTTGCTGTGGTGAGTCATTAGAAACATATGAAGCAGGCAAAACAGCTGAGTGGATCGAAGGACAAATCACTGCTGGTCTTGAAGGCTTAACAGAAGGTCAAGTAAGTAATCTAGTTATTGCTTACGAACCAATCTGGGCAATCGGTACAGGTAAATCAGCAGATGCTGAAATCGCTGACGAAATCTGTGGCGTGGTACGTCAAACAGTTGAAAAACTTTACGGCAAAGAAGTATCAGAAGCAGTTCGTATCCAATACGGTGGTTCTGTAAAACCTGAGAACATTGCTGAATATATGGCAAAAGAAAATGTGGATGGCGCATTAGTTGGTGGAGCTAGTTTAGAAGCGGATTCATTCTTAGCATTACTTGATGCTGTAAAATAATTATTGAAAATTTGTGAAAAATGCAAGAAATGTTTGCACAAAGACACAAAATTAACTAAAATCGTATATGAGGGAAATCCCTTAGGAAAAAACCAAACTCAAAGGAGAGACAAAACATGTCAATTATTACTGATGTTTACGCTCGCGAGATTCTAGACTCACGCGGTAACCCAACAATCGAAGTAGAAGTATACACAGAAAGCGGTGCTTTCGGCCGTGGAATGGTTCCTTCAGGTGCTTCAACTGGTGAATACGAAGCAGTTGAATTACGTGACGGAGACAAATCTCGTTATGGCGGTAAAGGTGTAATCAAAGCTGTTGACAACGTAAACAACATCATTGCTGAAGCAATCATTGGCTACGATGTACGTGACCAAATGGCTATCGACAAAGCAATGATCGCTTTAGACGGAACTCCTAACAAAGGTAAATTAGGTGCGAACGCTATTCTTGGTGTTTCAATCGCTGTTGCTCGTGCAGCTGCTGACTACCTAGAAGTACCTTTATACCACTACCTAGGCGGATTCAACACAAAAGTATTACCAACTCCAATGATGAACATCATCAACGGTGGATCACATGCGGATAACTCAATTGACTTCCAAGAATTCATGATCATGCCTGTTGGCGCGCCAACATTCAAAGAAGCACTACGTATGGGTGCGGAAGTATTCCATGCATTAGCTGCAATCTTGAAATCTCGTGGATTAGCAACTTCAGTTGGTGACGAAGGTGGATTCGCTCCTAACCTTGGTTCAAACGAAGAAGGTTTCGAAGTAATCATCGAAGCAATCGAAAAAGCTGGCTATGTTCCTGGTAAAGACGTTGTTCTTGCAATGGACGCTGCTTCTTCAGAATTCTACGACAAAGAAAAAGGTGTTTACGTATTAGCTGATTCAGGCGAAGGCGAAAAAACAACTGATGAAATGATCAAATTCTACGAAGAATTAGTATCTAAATACCCAATCATCTCTATTGAAGATGGATTAGACGAAAACGACTGGGATGGATTCAAGAAATTGACAGAAGTTCTAGGCGACAAAGTTCAATTAGTGGGTGACGACTTGTTCGTAACAAACACTGAAAAACTTGCTGAAGGTATCGAAAAAGGAATTGCTAACTCAATCCTTATCAAAGTTAACCAAATCGGTACTTTGACAGAAACTTTCGAAGCAATCGAAATGGCTAAAGAAGCTGGTTACACTGCAGTAGTTTCTCACCGTTCTGGTGAAACAGAAGATTCAACAATCTCTGATATCGCAGTTGCAACAAACGCTGGCCAAATCAAAACAGGTTCTCTATCACGTACTGACCGTGTTGCGAAATACAACCAATTATTACGTATCGAAGACCAACTTGGTGAAGTTGCAGAGTACAAAGGTTTGAAATCTTTCTACAACTTAAAAAACAAATAATTAAATGAATGTAAAAATGCCCTTCTTATGTCAATGACATGAGAAGGGTATTTTTTTAGGCAGACGATTAGTCAGAAAAAAATATTTTTAGTATTTAAACGAATGAATGATAGGAACAAATCATAGATTCACAAGACTATAAATAAAGATCATCCTTCCCCATATTTTGTTAAGCACAGAATCGATGAATTAGCTTTAACCAAGCTGTTCTTTATTCAACACGTCTTTATCATGGATGATGAAAACGAGACGATTAAGAACAAGAATGTACCTCCTAGAAACTTGAAGATCGACAACTATGTGGGCTTTCTTTTTATTATATAGTGTGTTATAGTCTATTGATTATCTAAACGACGAACGATTCTGAAGAATTTCTTCTTTATCATCTGCTTCTCTTACTTCCTCAACCTAGCCACTAACTCTTTTGACGTCATCATCATATGTTGCCATATAAAAAAAACTGCATAGTGTCCGGTTCCAATATAAATAAGTTGATTTTTGCTAAATGTAAGAGAATAAGTTCTCGTGGAAATTTCTTTGATAACCGAACACGGATTTGTTCGAAATAGCACGCCTAAAAGGTCTAATGACTCTGATCAAAGGACATATAGGTAGCTTTTATAGAAGTAAGGAGTGATCCTAGTTCATCTCTCCTGACAAGTTTCTATCATGTAGCAAAGAACATTGTGAAAGATTATCCTGTTTTTAAAAAAAGAGTTCAATGTTCGGATAAACCCTACGAGGGAATTTAATGTAAACTGATTTTGTGAAAAAAATATTAAATTCCGGAGGCTATCCAACAATGAAAAAAAAGGTATCCACAACAGTTCTGCTATCAACTTTGTTGTTAGTAGGTAGTAATCCACGCTTAGTAAACGCATCCGAGGTAACCAGTGAAAAACAAATCCCTATTGAAGTCGAAGATGGAAAACTAGATATCACTTTCAATGAAGGAACAACGAACAAAGTCGATTTTAAATTGTCTGATTTTGACTTAAACTCAGATATGCGTAAACAAACGAAGGTCTTGAAAGCGACAGCTACAGTAAATAATACAAAATCTAAAGATGTTTTTGTGAATATTTTTGCAAAACTTGACCAATATGGAAATGGACTAGACATTCAACCGTCAAACCCACATCTTCAAGCACAACAGGTAATGCGAATGAGTTCCGTACAGATCGAAAAAGATTTCGATGTCATTTTAGATGCAAATGATTACGTATGGAGATCAAATAGAGATGATAGCGCCAAAATCATCTTGACAGCACAAGAAGTAAATAATCCTTGGGAATAATACCTCCCGATTAAAAAATAGTTATTTTCAGTTGTGAAAGGCTTGCCAGATAAAAAGAGTTAAGTGTACGAAGATTGACAGAATATGATGGATCATAATATAGAATACGTAGATCTATCCATCTGTCCTATAGAATATTCAAAGAAGAAATGCTGATCCAATCAATGAAAACTACTCTTGTTGATTGCCTGGTCAGTGTTCCTTCTTTTATTCTTTCGTGTAGTTGTAAGCTTCTGCTATAGCTAGTTGGTCCATCAGGTTAATAAGTCTAGTAACGCAAATAGACAAAATTTTATTCAATGGAATTTATTAGAAATAAGTGAAAGTGTTTAGATAATAATTTAGTAGAAAGACAAATATACATGATCAAAGCTTCACTACCTTAGTAATTAAGTCAAAATGTACAGGCAAGACTAATACAACAGCCATGCGAGTGAACTAGGAGACATCGATAGAGTTCACTGAAAATAAAAAATAAAACATTCTGACTAAATGAATTCTTCTTAGTATAGAATCCTCTAAAATGAAGGTTGGTAGAAGAAATGGAATATATAATGGATACGTTCAGTAGCCGTTACTTAACAAAAAAACAAAACGAGATGTTGCAACTGTTTACGGTTCTAGTGACAGAAAAATATTTGTCATTAAATAAATTAAGTGAGCGATTGAACCTAACGATGTATCAAACGAAAATATTACTGGTTGAACTCGAAGAAAACTTCGAACAATTGAATTTCACATTTTCATCTTTCTTTTTACTAGAAAAGGGGACGATTGGTTTAGTCGAAGGCTTTAATCAGGAACTGTTGCTTCAAGTATTTGTTAATTTGAAAAAAAAGTTTTTTAATGAATCACCTTATTTCCAATTATTGATCTATCTCTTGAAACACCGAAAAACTCGGGTAGTCGATATTTCCGAAAAGTTGATGTTTAGTAAGTCTTATAGCTACAAATTGATCAGCCGACTGAAAGATATCTTTCATTATCAAAAAATACCAATAACTATTAATAGTAATTTTGAATCCATTTCTTTGGAAGGTAATGAGATGTCTATCAGAACGTACCATTACTTAGTACAAATCATGGCCTATAATGTTTTCGCTGATAGCCAAACAAGAGTGAATATTGAACTAGTAGGTGGACAGTATGAGAGGTTGAAAACGACGAAAGTAAAGCATGACATTCTATTCTCGATACTTGAAAATGCTGTGTCACGTGGGTATATCATACAAGATTTGGACAAAACAGCGACAGAACTATTCGCTGATATGAAAGAACTGTATGAAGAGGACTCGCTAACAAAGTTGATACCAACGCGAAACATAGAAGATAGAGAAAAAGAAGTTGCATTCTTTTATTTTTGTAGACAACTTCTCATCCCTGAAACGACAAGCAGACAAGACAAGATAGTCTTAGGCAAAAAATTCAAAGAACATAGAAATAATGAAATTGTTGATTTTTCTATGAATGTCGTCGAAATATTATCAGAAAAATATAAGATAAATTCTGATGTGGAACATGTGATTTTATATGAAAGTGTCATCAATAGTTGGGCATACAAAAATATTTACTTCGAGAATTTAAAGGGAGTGGCTAATCAAAATAGTCCAAATAGTAGAATCCATGAAGTGAAGCAGCTACTATTGGAAATAGTCAAAAACAGGAATTTTCAAGTTGGTGATAGTCAAATATTTGCGAACAAGTTAGCACATATTCTTTCGTATTATTTGCCTATACAAAACAATGAAAGAGTGACAATTGCTATTTCGATGTTGCATCATCCGGAATATGTACCAGTTATCGAAAGTAAATTACTAACGATATTTAATAAAAAAATCATTCATTTCACTTCTGACTTAACTGATGCAGATATTTTGGTGTCTGATGGGATTGTGTACCACGAAGAGTCCCAAGATTTTGCTTTTTTTAGAGACATTCACAATAAGGATCATTGGGACAATTTAAACGCAATTGTCCAAGCAAGAATTATCTTAAAGTTAGAGTAATAAATTTAATAAATATAAATAATAAAAAAATTTCGAAGGAAACTTATTCTTTTCAATTTGATCAGGGAAAAGTGAAACATTCTGATGAATCAAAATACAAAGTATGATGATAGGATAAATACTGTTGTAAAAAAGAGGAATAAGAATGATCAAGAACAAAATATAGAGATTCAAGATACTTGATAGGTAAATGAATAGGAGAAATAATGACAAAAAATAGCCAAGCCAAAAAATACAAGTTAGTTGACTTCTGTTCGCTTATTTTCGTTTTATTGATGGGATGTTTTTTTTACATACAACCAGTAGAGGCATCCGAGGAAGATACTGCATCGATCCTAGTGGATGTGCAACCCAAAGAATATGAGATCAGAGATAGCTATCTGCAGTATACTCCAGAACTTAATAAGAACTATGAGTTCACTGCTACGATTACAAATATAGGTGACAAGGACTTAGATGTTACTGTCTATCCATCGGTTGCTATATCAACGATGGGAAGTGTCACTTATGTTGAAAATACAGAAAATCTTTTAGATGAAAAGTATGACTTTAGTAAATACGTGAAGATAACTAATGCTGATGGCGAACTAGAAGACGGGAAAATCAAAGTTGAAGCGAAACAAAGTGAAACGATAGCAATTTTGATCAATGTGACTGAGGAACTTGATGGAGAAGTTTTAGGTGGGGTGAATTTCTCTCAAACATTAAGTGAAGAAAGTCATGAAGATGCTGTAGATATCGTTCATGTCTATGAGAAAGTAATTCTATTTCATCTCAAGATGGATGAACTAGAGGCTGAAAAAGAACAAACTTATGATGAGTTTGAGTTTGTGAGCTCACAGGATGCGATAAGGCTTGATTACTATATAGCCAATAATGATCCTACAGTAACTTTTGCGGAAAGCGGCTCATACAAAGTAATCAATCCAAACGGGGATATCATTTCTGAAGGAGAAATTGAAGAAAGCTCAATTGCATTGACTCCAATGACTAAAACAAAGCTAAATCTACCGTTAGTTAGTGATGCAGAATTGATGTTTGGGGAATATCAGTTTATCCTAACTGTTGATGGCAAAGAAAAAGTAACTAAATTTAATTATACAAAAGAAGAGCTGGCAGGGTTGATAGAGGAAACAGGTGGTTCAAACAAGATTATCGTCAATCAAGGCAGTAATATCTGGGTGATCGGTTTGTTGCTTGTTTTTTCTGCTCTGTTGATCATCACAAGTGTAATACTTTATATTAAATATAAGAAAACGAGAATCGACAGCTAAGGCTTCGATTCTCGTTTTTCATTTCAGCCAGATGATCTTTGAAAAATTATGTGGTTTCTTTATTAGGTAAAAGTCCGAATGTATGAATGATTAACAATGTCAGGAAAGAAATTCCAGTACCAACAAAGCCAAAACACATATCAATAAGATCAGGTGTGTTTATGAACCCTAAGACAGTTTCACAGAGCGCATTTACTACGAGTAAGAGTAAAGAAAAGATGACTACATAATTGAATTTTACACCCATCAATAACCAAAAATATGGAATCAAACCTAAAATCAAACTAATTGAAAAGTTTGAGATATGAAGATAAAAATCAGGATAGATAGAGGTGAAAATCGTAACATTCCAATACTTTGATAAATACATGAATGAGCCAATAGCAATCACCACAAGATATAAAATAGAAGTCCATAACTTGGGTAAAAATTTAAAAGCGAGTTGGTTTTTCATGATAGGTCACCTCCGAATGATGTTTGAGTAATGAATATAGTGAGTTTTAATATGTATACACAGGCTTTTTATTGTTAAAAAAGAGGTGGTCAACTTCATTATAGCCTATTTACTTTATTATGTAATACATCAAACAGTAAAGGACACATCCATATCAAAAAAGACAATACCAAGACATGTCTGGTATCGTCCACAAAACAAACAATGCTTTATTCTTTTTGATTTTCCCAAATAAACAGAGGCTCTTCTGACCGATCATAATACTTTGGGTTTAATTTGATATCTCCATTGGCGTTGTTTTTCTGAACGACCGATAATAGCATCGGACTAAAACCTAAAATTGATAGAACAATAGAACCAACTACTAGTCTTGTTTTTCTTAGCATAATTATCCTCCCCAAGTAGAATGGGTTAACGCAAGTTTTACTAACTACAGGAGAATAATATTTAGTTGATTGTAGTTTGTCAAATTATTGATATATGTGCTGATTGAAAATGATAAAGTAAAAGCATTGATCTAGGTTCATATTTATTTAGTATTTGTTTTAAGGTAAATTATAGCATCATATTTATTCGGTTTAGTATGGACGTACCCGACTAATATTACAACTCATTTGTAGAGGCGATTAAATTGTGGTATTATATTTTTGAAAGAAGTCGAGAATTCATGGGCTTGATTGGAATTCTTGAAGAATGTATTTTCTTGCCTGAAAGGGTATCAGTTATCTGACGTGATGAAAGAGCCATTCATCAAAATCTTACTTTCAAAGTCAATGGGTGCTGACTTAAATGTAATCCTTATTTTGTAGCGAAGGTAATCTTGTTACGAATGAATGAAGTGTTTACTTACGATATCACGTATTTAAACATAGGCTTAGGAGAAGCCTTGATACAAAGTTATCAAAAACAAGCACCCTTAAAAGAGAACTGGAAAAGCGAATGTGCAGTCTGCATGTTCGCTTTTTTTACTAATTACAAATTAAATAGAAAAGAAAGAGAGGTTACAATGGAATATTCAAAAAAATTTGTGAAAACCTATCAATTATCTAAGTTATTCACCGAGAGTAATGAATTTCATTTGTTTTGCCAGACAATGATTTCTTTACTTACAGTTTTTCAAGAGGAATTTGTACATCGAAAAATAGATTACTTTTTTAAAGCGGGAGCAAAAGAGAGACAGCAAAAAATCTCTTTATGCGTACCTAAAGAAAGTATTATGCATTTATTTGGAATTAATTATTATGCATTGAACGAGAGACATACTGTACATTTATATAATCAGCCCAGTTTTGCTTTAAATTTTTATCGTGATTTTGAATCGAATAAACTGGACTTTTCAAAATGCTGGGTTGAAAGTTTAGCTAAAGTAAAAGATAAAATGTCAGTTCTTAAATATATCAAAGACATTAAAACTGACAATGTTAGAGTTGGAAAATATGGAATACTTAGAACTATACCCATGACCAACACATTAAGTATACATAAAATATTTTTGGGACTAGGACTATATCATGATAATCCTGAATTTTCAGTACCTCGCACTTGTCTTAATTTAAAAAAAGATAATGAAGCACAAAATAATACCTCCTTTAGAAATGTATATAGATGTTCAAAAATCATTGAGTACGAAAGATTACCCAATGGAGAATGGAAGAAAATAAGGCATGATGACTATTCAAAGTATCTCCAAGCGGAAAGGTCATTGAGAAAGAAAAAGAAAAAAAGAAAATAACTCTTTAATCAAAAGACTCATAAACTTATTTATTATTTTTGACTATCTTGCTATTTAGGTAGAAGCAAGATAACCGTTTCAGTATACATATTTTTCAAATAAAATTAACTAGAAAATGAAGCCAAGACTGTATCAGTCTCTGACTTCATTTTTTTATAGTTATTTATTGATATATGACATATTTCGTAGATAATCTGTTGACTCTAAAAATTAAGTAACATAATCTATCTAATCAGGTTTTTATCCAAGGATAGATTATAGTTTGTTATAATGTTTATGAAAGCGTTATAATGGATAGTCAAATAAGGGCATAAATAAAAGTAGCTAACATAGATTGCGTACATATATAGAAAGAGCGATTCGATTTTTGAGGTGAGTGAAAGTAGTGGTTAGGAGAGTAAATAGTGAGAAAAAAATCATTGTGGTTTGAATAATTACGTTTTTAACATTATTGAGTATTTTAGGAATAAGAAACATATTGGAACCTACAGAAAAAGAAAAACATATTACTTTTTTAAAAGCACATGAAAAGGGAATGATGAAGTATATAAAAAGTTATAGTTCTCAAGATGGGAAAATTACATTTGATTGGGAGACAACAGCAGTAAAAACAGATATTTCATTTTCTAAACCTGCATTGATTATTAAGTTTGATATTAGCGACAGTTCAAAATCAGAGTATAACAATTGGGGTTATGTACTTAGGGTAAAAACTGATGTAAAAAAATTAAATAAAATAAGTGAATTGATAGTCTTAAATGATCCTATCTATTCTAATATTCAGGATGACAGAGATGGCTGATTTTGAAGAGAATTTTAATCTATCTGTTGATATAGTGAAATGTGCGCTTGTAGGATGCCCAAAAAGATTTACATATGGATCAATTTAAAAAAGTAATGTACGCAAAAGATCTTATAAATTGAAGGAACAAAGAACGAGGGGATAATCGATTGGGAAAGATAAAATGGTTGATTCCATTAAGTTTAGGTATATTATTCATGCTTGTCGCAACGATAGAAGTGAAGAAGATGAGCAAGCCAACAGAAAGAGAAAAACAAGTAGCTTTTTTAAGGGCACATGAAGCAGAAATGACAGAGTATGTGAAATCTCAAAATGCAAAGATTCAAAGTGTTGAGTATGAATGGGATAGTGTAAGAGTTGATGATATAGGAAATGGGACACCTATGGGCGCTGGAAAATTATTTACCATTAATGGGAGATTCAATGATATCGAAGAGTCAAACTTCATTCTAAGTTTTGGAGTTGATGATAAAAAAATGCCTGAACTTGATACTATAAGACTTTTAAGCTCTTTATATGTAGAGGGGAGAATTTATGAGTAAATTAGAGAATTCTGACAAGATTTCTCTAAAAACAGTAAAAGAATATGAAACAATACGATATCGAAAGTAAAGAAAGATATGAAATGTAAAGCTATGTAAAAATACATATAAAAATGAATCTAGCATAAAAATATTGCTAAAATCAAAAACGCTGTTTTGTAAAAAAAATCCCTGATACACGTGAAAGTATTGATAGAATGCCTGAACATATACAAAAAATCCAAAATTTGGAAGATCGAGGAAGGGGGAATAATCAATTGGGAAAGAAGCGATGGTTGATTTCAGTAAGTATAGGTGTATTATTAGTGCTTTTGATAACGATAGGAGTGAATAGAATGAGCCAACCAACAGAAAAAGAGAACCAAATTGCTTTTTTGAAAGAGCATGAAAGTAAAATGACAGAATATATTAACCAATCTGAAGGTAAAAAAGTAACAGCGATTGATTATGATTGGAACAATGTTAATCAAGTGGTTATCGGAAATGGTCTTCCTAGTGGTGCAGGTAAAAAAATTCAAATTTTTGGATTCGTAAATAATAAGCCAAATATGGATTTCAGGCTTGATATAAAATTAAATAAAAACAATATACCTGATATGTCAACTTTACATTATGGTCAAAAAATAAATTATGAGGGAGAACATCATGTCTGATTTAGAAAATACAAATAATATATATGCTAATTTTGCACAAAGATCTTATACAGGTCGTGAGATTAACTTTCCTTATGAAGAGCTTAGCTTTAGTAAAAAAAAGAAACTAGACAATAATAATTCTGTTAAATTCAATTTCCCAAATGCAAAAGATGCTCATGGAAATGATTTAAGCAAAGTCTACCTCCAACCCGACACCACCGTCAAAACAGTCAAGGAGTTAGGAAACATCCGAGTGCCGAAAGTAAACGGAGGCTATGAAATACAGAGCTATGTAAAAAACACATATAAGCAAGGTCTATTGACGGATGAGAAAGCTGGTTTCAATGCTTATTATGTGACGGATACCCCTAAGCTTTCTATAGAGACCAAACACACTTACTTTGTTACTAGAGGCAGTGATGGTATTTCTTCAAGTAATTTGAATCTTAATGACTGGTGGCATAATAACCAGGCATTTACAACAAAAAATGCTTATATTCCGCAAGCAAAATTAGCAAATCAAGCCATGCACCAGAAGATAACGGAAATGACCACACAAGCACCTCATGCTACAATGTCTGTCACAGGTCATTCTCTGGGAACGATGGTGTCGATTCAGGCTGTGGCGAATCTTCCTGAAAAAGATATTGCGAAAATCGACAAAGTGGTTTTGTTTCAAGGCCCTGATGCACGTGAAAGTATCAATAGAATGTCGGAACAGGCACAAAAAAATATCCAGAAGTTGGAAGAGCATGGGAAAATCGACTATTACGTCAATGCTTTTGATATTGTTTCCATGTTGAATAGAAATAAGTCTGGGGTAGATGAAATCGGGAATGTTCGTTACTTACTACCGAAATCTTTTAACACGACGTTTGATATGGAAGATCAAAACGGTTCTAGCCATGACTTTGGACAGTTTCAAATAAATCCCGATGGTACACTTCAGGAAGCTAATTTGAAGGAACATGGCTACATTTTTGCTGCGGGGATCAAGGTTTCCCATTTGATCGATAAATATTTGACTCGTGTAGTAAAAGAAAAACCAGAAGGTGGGTTATCTTTTACCGAAGTTATAAAACTATTGCTATCTGGAGAATATAAAGATTTCGAAAAAGAATATGCCAAGATTATTGCAGAGGCAAAAGTTGCTAGTGAATGGAACGAGACGGTCAACGAATTACATAAAAGAATTTCTAATGCTTCAGGTTCTAAAAAAATCACTTTACAATCGGAGTTAGTTCAATCGATCATCCGAAAGGCAAAAAATATAGGCGAAGAGTACGAGATCATCTTTAAAAATGCACAAAAAGAATCTGAAGATGAGATTACGGCAATATCAAAAGAACTATTGGCTGGTGCGGGAGCAATCAAAAACTATTTGACTTATTGGGAAGTACAAGAGATGGTTTCACCATATGAAATAAATAATTTATGGGATAGCGGGCAAGCCGCATTAAATACGAATCAAGTGAAACAATATAAAGAGAAGCTGGAGGAGTTTAGTAATAAACTGGCGGTAGTAGCAAATCATCTTACAGAGTATGACAGACAAGCAGGAAATAATTTGTTCAAAAACAAGTGAAAGGAGTTTATCCATGGAAGATAGAGAATTACAAGAATTTCTTGAAAGACTTGGACAAGAACAAAAGGAACGGGAACGAGTAGCCATACAAGCACTGATCCTTGCAAAGGAAAGTCGCATCGCTCAGGCCAAGTTAACTTCGATCGAATCCCTAAAAGAGATCTCAGAAGGAATGTATCAACAAACAAATAATGGCTTACCGTCTACTTTAAAAGGTGCTTTAGAAGGGGAAAGTGCCGTTGCAGCAGAAGAGTATGTCAAACAAATGAAACAACCAACATTGGTCACACCTGTGAAAAGGGGGTAAAGAATGGGGACAGTAGAGAAACAACGTAAACTACAAGATTTAGAGGCGCAATTCTATCAAAACAAACGTCAGATACACGGTCAACAAGAAGAAATCGATCATCAGTTAGTAAACTTTAGGAAAGAAACAGGTCAATTGGTACAAAAAATCATGTATTTGACGAAGAATGATCATTGGGATAACCGACAATTCTTTCATCAAATGGAGGCAATAGATCGTAAACTGATCCATACGGCTCAAAACTATGCACGACAATTAGAAGAAAAAGAGCAAGAATTAACAAGATCCTATCGAAAAGAGATAGAGCGAATTCACGAAACCAATTACTAGAAAAAAAGTGTCACGATCTTTCACAAATCTCTCATCCTTATAGAAAATAGACTCTCTGTTATAATACATGTAAGCAAATAAGATAATAGGGGGAGAAAGATGAGCGAAGATGATGTGAAACAGATAACTAATACAGGATTACCATACGATGATATGGACTCTAAAGTAGTACACGCACGAAATCATGCGTTGAGACAATGCAGGAGATACAATTTTCTCGTGAATTCAGAAAATCATTATAAATACCCCATTTTGCGGGCGCTATTCGCTTCAATGGGTGAGAATGTCTATATCGAGTCGAATTTTCAATGTGAGTTTGGTTTCAACATTTCTATAGGAAATAATGTTTATTTGAACCATGATATGATCATTCTTGATTGTCATGAGGTGACGATCGGAAATGATGTTTACGTAGGGCCGAGGGTTGGTTTGTATGCAGCCAATCATGCAGAAGATCCATTTGAACGTGCTGATCATGTCGTTTATGCGAAGCCGATCCATATTGGCGATAAAGTTTGGTTAGGAGCGGGAGTCCATGTTCTTCAAGGGGTGACGATTGGTGCAAATAGCATCATTGGGGCAGGAAGTGTCGTAACAAAAGATATACCAGAAAATGTGATCGCGGCAGGGAATCCGTGTAAAGTGATCCGACCGATTACGTATAAAGATCGAGAAAAAAATATTAAAGTCCAGGATAGTGCCTTGTTGATGGAACGATAGCATGCTGGCTTTAGGAAAGTTTCTTTCAGTCAAACAAGAGACAAAAACTTTTGGATAAAAAACAATACCCGAACGATGGATCAGTTCCTTCTCATAGAGATGAGAGAAACTGATTCGACGTTCGGGTTTTTGCATTTAGTGATTAGCTATAGTACAAATATTCATCAACGATTTCTTGTCTTTGCCACTACTTGGTTTGGTAATTTCAACACAACGAGCGAAACGACAAGGACCGATAGCAGTCGATCTAAGTAATCTGTCGCTGCTTGAACAATCGTGACACTCGCTGCTTGGTTTAGTCCTAATCCGTAAAGAAGTTGGACAATGGCACTTGAACCTGATGAAGTGATACCGCCAAATAATTGGATCGTGATGATCGATGACAGTATGGTTCCAGGAGCTGAAAGGACAAACGTCCATGCCAATAATGAAAGTCTACTCTTCAAACCTTGGGCCTGTAATTTCTGTGGTAAAATCAACCCCGCTAATAACCCAGTGATGATTTGTATCGGGGAATAATACAAAGAGAACATATCCATCGTCACGCCACTAAGTAAGCTACTACTTAATCCTGTCAAAACCCCAGGAATTGGTCCGAGTAAAGCTCCTGCAAAAATCGTACCGATCGAATCAAGATAAATCGGTAAACGGAGCCATAAAGCAATCGTTCCACCGAGAAAGTTGATTCCGATACTTAGTGCCATGATTGTGATCATTCTTGTCGTGATTTTCTTTTGTGTCATCTTTTTTCATCCTATCTTTAATCTTTCCAGATCATTTTTTATCAATTCTTCTTGTGCATGTAAAAGAACGGCTAAAAACTTCCGGAAAAAAAGAGAGGTGTCTACATCTGTCATGATTAGACTGTTTGGTTTTTTCTGCCAAAAATCATAACGATCAACCAAGGTTTGTCCGCGGCTGATGCCTTGTGTTTCAACAGCAGTATAGCTAGTGAATCCTTGGCATAGTTGTTCATCGATGAAATACGCAACTGCCAAAGGGTCATTGATGACACAACCTAGGACGCGTTCTTGTTGCCAATGAAAGTCAAAGTAAAAGCGTGTGATTGCTTTTAAATAATTGCCTTCTTCGGGCGCGAGTTGGCAACAATATTCTAGGATCGTTGGTGTAAAGACGATTTCTCGTGTCACGTCTAAACCAACCATCTCAATCATTTGACCAAGATGTTCAAATACATAAGCTGCGGCATCAGGGTCACACCAGTAATTGTATTCTGCTACAGGTGAACAATTGCCGTGGCTTTTATACGTGCCACCCATCGAAACAAATCGATCCATGTGTTTGTCTATTTGTGGATTCTTTTGTAAAGCAGAAGCGATATTTGTTAGTGGCCCTAACGCGATCAGTGAAGTATCTTTTTGTTCAGCAAAATAACTCGCTAAAAAATCAACAGCGTGGATCGTTTCGGCTTGTTTGTCTGTTACTAATGGGAAGTTCGTTTCCCCTAGACCGTCCATGCCATGAGTATCTTGAGCGCTGATAAATGGCGTGTTGAGTGGTGTTGCAGAACCTTGATAGACAGGGATGTCTAAACGGTCACAACGTTCCAAACAACGGATCACATTTTCAGTTCCCAAATGTACGGGGACGTTTCCACAAACGGTGGTGATTGCGACAACTTCGATTTCTGGTGATTTTAATGCAAACAATAGCGCTAATGTATCATCGATACCGGGATCGCAATCAATAATAACTTTTCGCATTATTTCCAATCTCCTTTCTTTAGAGACACTTAGTTTTTTATCCTGGGAAGTTTCCGAACCAGTCCAAGGGGTCAACCCTTGATTCCAATGCACGGCATTAGTATACTTATTTTTATGAAGAATGTAAATGTTATGCAAACAATTCATTATCTCTTATGAGTGTTAGAAGTAGGAAAAAAAGATCGTTTGTAAGGAATAAGGTCTTTAAAATTACAGCAGATCAATGGTTCACTGTCTGTCTCTTTGATAGAACGTGGTACAATAGAAATGAACGTTGAAATACGTAGGAGAAAGATAGATCACCATTTAGCATACTTGAATTTTTGTTTCAATCACCAAGTAGAAAGTGTGGGATGCAAGTGATTGTTTTTTATAGTTTATTAATTATGTTATTAATGATCGGTAGTTATCATTTTATTGCTTATCTGTACGCAAAGAAGTTGATCAAAACTGGATTACAACGTGGTTATGCTTGGTATGAAGAAACAGGCCATCAACTCATGGACCCTGCCTCTTTGACGACAGTCGAAGAACAACGCCAACGTTTAGAAGATCTAGCAGAAGATTTTTGGCAACAAGGAGAACCCATAACGACCAAAAGTCAAGAGGGGTTAAAATTGAAGGGTAGAATGTTCTCTACTTATTCGAACAAAGGTAAATGGGTAGTCTGTGTCCATGACTATCGCAGCACAGGGAAAAAAGACATGTCTTATATCGGGAAAAAGTATGCAGAAAAAGGCTTCAATGTCTTGATCCCTGATTTGCGTGCTCATGGGGAAAGTGAAGGGGAGATCATTGGGATGGGGTGGTTGGATCGGTTAGATTTGATACTCTGGATCAATGAGATCTTGCAACGAGAGCCAGAGGCTAAGATCATCTTACATGGAGGCTCAATGGGTGCTTCTACGATCATGATGGCTAGTGGAGAGAAGTTGCCGAGTGCTGTCAAAGGATTGATTCTTGATAGCGGCTTTGTATCCGTTTATTCAGAATTTCGTTATATGTTAAGCAAATTGACGGTTTTTCCAAAAAAAATCATTATGCGACATGCGAATCGTTACGCGCAAAAATATGCAGGTTATTCTTTGAAACAGGCATCAGCAACGAGACAGTTAGGGAGCAATCATTTACCCGTTCTGATCATCCATGGTGAACATGATCATTTTGTCCCGATGGAAGCAGCTTATACGATCCAAAATGCCACGGCAGGAGATAAAGCTTTACTGCTAGTGCCTGGAGCAGAACATTTAGAAGCAGTAAGTAAAGATCCAGAGACCTACTGGACAGTGATTTTTTCATTCATTAAGCAAAGAGTGGGTCTATAAGTACAAATGATTGTTTGAAAAAAATAGGACTGGTAAAATCAAATTGAATAAAGAAACTGTTCGTTATTTTAGGGTTGGGAGAGTGAAATGATGGAAATCAAAGAAGAAAAGAATCGCTTAGTGTTATTGGACGATGAACAAAACGAAATAGGAGAAATGACGTGGTCGGATGCTGGTCCTGATATTATGATCATTGATCATACATTTGTTGATCCTGCATTTCGTGGACAGAAATTAGCAGAAAAATTGGTTGCTACAGGAGTGGAAGTAGCCAGACGTACTGGCAGAAAAGTGATTCCGTTATGTCCCTACGCAAAAGCGGAGTTTGAGAGAAAAGCTGAATATCATGATGTTTGGCGTAAATAAGCGCCAATGGTTATCAAATAAGCATTGATTATAGACGAGGATACAGGGGTATCGTTTGTCACAGAACCTGCAAAAAAATCGATGTGAAAAAGCCAAGAAATGTTCTTTAAAACATCGGCCATCTTATGAAACACTGTTGTCACAAGACGTGTTATGTGATAAAGTTAGAAGGACGATATTTTGAGAAAGGAGGCTGTTTGATGTATAATATTATTTTAGGGATCGTCATTGTCATCTCGATTATGATGGTCATTGCGATCATGATGCAACCAAGCAAACAAAATAGTGCAGCAAGTGCATTTACAGGTGGCGCAGATCAATTATTCGGAAAGCAAAAAGCACGTGGATTTGAAGCAGTAATGCAACGCTCGACAGCTGTTATGGGCGCTGTATGGATGATTCTGTTATTCGTACTTGCATTTTTATCTTCTAAATAAATCGTTCGAAACCAATGATCAGAAGTGATCATTTGCTTCATTTAGATTTTGAGGATACACGGATGGTTCATCGATTGTTCAAAAAAATAGAAGGTCTGGGAAACGAAATGCTCCCAGACCTTTTTTGTTGAATAGAAAAAGAACCGTTATATAAGAAGGTATTTGCTAACTATGGTAAAATAAGGCTAATGAGGTGAATAAAATGAAAAGTCTACCACAACCTATTTATGAAAAACATGGGAAGCGTGCAATCCTCTTACTGCATGCGTATTCAGGTAGTCCAAATGATGTACGGATGTTAGCCCGTTTTTTAGAGAAATCAAACTATTCGGTCTATGCCCCAATGTTTACAGGACATGGCACGCTTGCTCCAAATGAGATCTTAGAACAGGACGCTGAGACGTGGTGGCAAGACACGAAACAAGCGATCCAGTTTCTCTACGATGAGGGATTTTCTGACATCGCCGTATTAGGATTATCGATGGGCGGGATTTTTGCAGTCCGAGCATTATCAGAATTTCCGATGATAGGAGGCGGATTTTTTTGTTCGCCAATTTCTCCAGTAGAAAATCATGTGCCGGAGAATTTTGAGAATTATGTACGCCAGGTCTTGAAAATTGCCGGTGAATCGGAGTCGATGATCGAACAAAAAGTCGAAAGCTTTCGGCCACGAGTACAGCAACAATTAACAGATATTCAAGAACAAGCAGCAATAACAGAAAGTAAGTTATCAGATATCCAAAAACCAGTATTCATGGCTCAAGCGGGTCAAGATGAAATGATTGATCCTTATGGTGTCTACGAGACAGCAAAAAAACTTGCGCATACTGACATTTCCTTACACTGGTATCCAGAAAGTAAGCATGTGATCACAGTAGGAATAGCAAGAAAAGTGTTTGAAAAGGATGTATTGGATTTTCTAGAGAACTTACCTTGGAATGAGGAATAATAATGACAAAAGAAACATTAAAAGAAAAAATCATTTTCTTTATTGAAAGCAGTCGTAAGAAAAGTTTTTCGATGGAAGAAATCGCTGAAGGTCTTGGCTTTCAAAAAAGCGAAGATTTTAAATTACTAGTGCAAACCATCGCACAGATGGAAAGAGAACAAAGTATCGTATTTACCAAAAAAGGAAAAATCAAACTGCCACTTCAACCCATTTTGATTGAAGGAACGTTCCGCGCAAATGAGCGAGGATTTGGGTTTGTTACGATCGATCCTGAAGAAGATGATGTGTATATCCCCAAAGAAGCGACTGGCTATGCGATGGACGGGGATACTGTTGCAATCGATATCGTCAAAACGGCGGATGCCTTTTCGGATCGTGGAGCCGAAGGAAAGGTCGTTGAGATTCGTCAACGCGCAACCACACAAATTGCCGGAGAGTTCATCGCCTATACAGAAGATGAAATGGCAGAAACGGATCTTTATGGAGTAGTCATTCCAAAAGATAAAAAAATGAATCAATTCAAAGTGTACGCCGCAGCAGAAGGCGTTCGTCCAGTAGACGGAAGTATCGTGCTGATCGAATTGACCCATTATCCAGAAAAAAGCTATGCAACGAGTTTAGAAGGAATCATCAAACAAGTCATTGGTCATAAGAATGATCCTGGCATGGATATTTTATCGATTGTCGTAGCCAATGGGATACCGACCAAGTTTCCGGATGATGTATTAAGCGAAGCAGATGCTGTACCGGATAGTATCAGCGACAAAGATTTGATTGGTCGCAGGGATCTACGTGACCAGTTGATCGTGACGATCGATGGCGAAGATGCCAAAGATTTAGATGATGCAGTCACAGTTAGAAAGTTAGATAATGGAAATTACTTTTTAGGCGTCCACATTGCCGATGTTTCATACTATGTGACAGAAGGTAGCCAATTAGATCGTGAAGCCTATGAGCGGGGAACAAGTGTGTATTTGACTGATCGTGTGATTCCGATGATCCCGCAACGTTTATCAAATGGGATTTGTTCGTTGAATCCTAAAGTTCCTCGGTTAACAATGAGTTGTGAAATGGAGATCGACCCAACAGGGAAAATCATTTCTCATGAGATTTTTCCAAGTGTGATCCAAACAACAGAGCGAATGACTTACACAGCAGTCAATCAGATCTTAGAAGAGCAAGATGAAGAAACTATGGCTCGCTATGACTCATTGGTTCCTATGTTTCAAGCGATGGGTGAGTTGCATGAGATCTTAGAGACGATGCGTATTCGTCGTGGTGCGATCTCTTTTGAAGATCGTGAAGCCAAAATCATGGTTGATCCAGAAGGTCACCCTCAAGATATCCTCTTGCGGAGTCGTGGTGTAGGAGAACGTTTGATCGAATCCTTTATGTTGGCAGCCAATGAAACGGTGGCAGAACATTATTCACGTGCGAATTTCCCTTTTATTTATCGTATCCATGAGCAACCAAAAGAAGAGAAAATGCAACGCTTCTTTGATTTTGCATCTGCTTTAGGGATTTTAGTCAAAGGAACGAAGGGCACGATCACACCTAAGGACTTACAAAAAGTGATCGAAGATGTTGAAGAAAAACCGGAGTCAGCAGTGATCAATACCATGTTGTTAAGAAGTATGCAACAAGCGCGTTATTCTGAGGATAATTTTGGCCATTACGGATTAGCAGCAGAGTACTATACACATTTCACGTCACCGATCCGTCGTTATCCAGACTTGATCGTGCATCGTTTAATTCGTTCATATGGTCAAGATCCAAGTGAAAGCAGTCAGACGCATTGGGAAAATGCACTGCCTGATATTGCCGATCATAGCTCGAAAATGGAGCGACGTGCAGTTGAAACAGAACGTGAAGTGGACTCAATGAAGAAAGCCGAGTTTATGATGGATAAAGTGGGAGAAGAATTTGATGGGATCATCAGCTCTGTGGTGAAATTCGGGTTATTCATCGAACTGCCAAATACAGTAGAAGGTTTGATCCATATCAATGAATTGAAACAAGATTACTTCCACTACATTGAAAACCATCTAGCGCTCGTTGGTGAGCGGACAGGATTAACATTCAAGATCGGACAAAAAGTACGAGTGAAAGTAGTCAAGGCTGATCCTACTGAGCGAGCAGTTGATTTCGAATTAGTCTCCGCAGAGGAATTGGCACCGCTGGAAGCGCCAAAAGGAAGAAGAAAAGAAGCAAATAGAGGTTCTTCAAAACATTCAAATGGACGGCAAACGGACAAGAAAAAACGTCCGAAAAAAGCCGATAGTAAATATGGTCCAAAAAAAGAAAATGGGAAAAAAGGGAAAAAACCTTTTTACAAAGGCGTCACCAAGAAGAAAAAGAAAAAATAAATAAAAAATGGAAATGAATTGGGGGAATGTCCAATGCCAAAAGGCGAGGGAAAACTGATTGCGCAAAATAAAAAAGCTCGCCATGATTATTCGATCATCGACACAATGGAAGCAGGAATGGTTTTACAAGGTACAGAGATCAAATCTATTCGCAATAGTCGTATCAACTTAAAAGATGGATTTGTTCGTGTGAGAAACGGCGAAGCTTTTTTGCATAATGTCCATGTCAGCCCTTATGAACAAGGGAATATCTTTAATCATGATCCACTAAGAACTAGAAAGTTGTTATTGCATAAAAAGCAAATTGCGCGTTTATTGAATGAAACAAAAAATACCGGAATCACGATTGTTCCTTTGAAAGTCTATATCCGAAATGGCTATGCGAAAGTCTTGATCGGATTGGCCAAAGGGAAAAAATCGTATGATAAGCGAGAAGATCTGAAGCGAAAAGATGTGGATCGACAAATTGATCGTACATTAAAAAATTTCTCTAGATAATTTCATTATCCTTTTTCGCATATTCGGTGCTTTTAGATTTACTTAATGATAAAATTTGTTAGCATTTAATCTGATGAAACATGATTATCACAGGTTTTTTCTGAGTTTCCAGGCATCATATCATCCATGTTTTTGCTGATTTTTAGACTGAAATAAAAAAGTGTCTAATTTTCATGAAAATCCTTTGAAATTTCTATTTCGTGGTGGTATGATACCGTTTGGTTAGAAACCGATAAAGAAAAACCAGATACACACATGAAATTGATTTTATGTGAAATTCGGGGAAAAGAGGTGAAATGGATTGGATGAACGCTCGCTAACGTTCCACATTGGACCGGTTTGGTTTGATGGGACTGTTTGTTTGATGGTGTTGTTAACTTGTTTGATCGTTTTCTTTTTAGTTTACTTCTTTACAAGAAATCTAAAGATGAAGCCAACTGGAAAGCAAAATGCACTTGAATGGGTCATTGATTTTACACGAGGGATCGTTACAGATAATGTGCCTAGAAAAGAATTGAATAATTTTCATTTATTGGCATTTACCTTGTTTCTCTTCGTTTTTGTTGCGAACAATATCGGTTTAGTTACAAAAATCGTCTTACCTAGCGAAACGACACTTTGGAAAAGTCCGACAGCAGACCCGTTTGTAACTTTAACATTGGCATTTATTATGATCACACTTACTCATCTATTCGGGGTGAAGAAGCTCGGTTTCAAAGGTTACTTTGTCAACTCGTTCCTAAAACCTTATAGTTTTATGTTTCCAATGAAGGTGATCGAAGAGTTCACAAACTTGTTAACACTTGCTTTACGTCTTTATGGGAATATTTATGCGGGAGAAGTATTGCTAACTTTAATCGCAAAAATGATGACAAGTTTAGGCTGGTTCTCATTGCCTTTAGCAATTCCGTTAGAGATGGTTTGGATCGCGTTCTCATTATTTATCGGAAGCATCCAAGCATTTGTCTTTGTCACTTTATCAATGGTATATATGAGTCACAAAATCGAAGTAGAAGAGTAAAACAACTAGATTTAATTACTATTTAAACTATTTTAGGAGGAAGTAAATTATGAATTATATCGCAGCAGCAATCGCAATCTTAGGGGCAGCTATCGGAGCTGGTTACGGTAATGGTCAAGTAATTTCTAAAACAATCGAATCAATGGCACGCCAACCTGAAATGTCAGGTCAATTACGTACAACGATGTTTATTGGGGTAGCCTTAGTCGAAGCCGTTCCTATTCTAGGTGTTGTTATCGCCTTGATCCTAGTTTTTGGTGTGTAATAAAAATGCTCAGGTTGCGCGATAGTCAAAAAAGCTATCTTAAATACGCAATCTAAGAAAACTGGATTCTCAGAGAAAGGAAGGCTAACCTATGCTGAATCAATTGGCAATTGCAGAAGTTGGCAATCCGATGTTAGGTAATATCATCGTTGTCAGCGGCTCATTTTTGATATTAATGGTCCTATTAAAACACTTTGCGTGGGGACCGATCAGCGATATTTTGAAAAAACGTGAAGATAAGATCGCCAATGATTTAGATTCTGCAGAACAATCTCGCATCAAATCAGCAAAATTAGAACAAGAACGTGAGCAACAATTGTTGGCTTCTCGCTCTGATGCTGCGGATATCATCAAACATGCGAAAGAAAGTGGAGAATTAAGCCGCCAAAATATTTTGAAGGAGACGCAAGAAGAAGTTGCTCGTCTAAAAAGTAAAGCCCAATCGGATATCACGATGGAACGTGATACGGCATTGAACTCAGTGAAAGACGATGTAGCTGAACTTTCTCTTCAAATCGCGGAAAAAATCTTGAATAAAGAATTATCTCCAGAAATGCACGAATCTTTAATCAATCAATATATCGAAGGTCTAGGTTCGTCAAATGAAACTAGATAAATATACAGTAGGTAGACGTTACGGAAAAGCATTATTTGAACTGGCGATCGATTCAAATAATACAGAAGAAATTTACCAAGAACTTCTTAGTCTACGTAAAATCTATGCGGATGTTCCTGAATTAGGGAGTATCCTTAGTGATGTTCGGTTGGAACCGCATGAAAAGCGATTGATCATGGACAAATTAGTCAGTGGTTATCAAGGAATCGTAAAAAACTTTTTAGAAGTCGTGTTCATGTACAATCGGATGAACGATCTACCTTTGATGATCGACGAATATGAACATCGTTACAATGAAAATAATGGTTTGTTACTAGGAAGTGTGACTACAGCAGTCCCACTTTCAGCGGAACAATTGACTAGACTTGAAGAAAATGTCGCTAAAACAATGAACTATCAAACGGTCGAATTGAAGCAACAAGTTGATTCTAGGATCATTGGTGGGGCAATTGTAGAAGCAGATCATCAAGTGATCGACGGAAGCATTCGGACGCAGTTGGAAAAATTGCGTAATCAATTAAATAGATAGTACAAAGAGGTAGGTGAATCGAATGGCTATCAAAGCAGAAGAAATTAGTGCCTTGATTAAAGAACAAATTGAACATTATGAAAACGTGCTTTCAGTCGAAGAAATCGGTACAGTCACTTATGTTGGTGACGGAATCGCACGTGCGCATGGACTTGAAAATGCCATGAGTGGTGAACTACTTGAATTTTCGAACGGTTCATATGGTATGGCACAAAACTTGGAATCAAATGATGTCGGAATCATTATCTTAGGAGATTTTGAATCCATTCGTGAAGGGGATAAAGTAAAACGCACAGGAAAGATCATGGAAGTACCTGTAGGGGACGCAATGATCGGACGTGTCGTCAATCCATTAGGACAACCCATTGACGGGCTAGGAGAAATCGTGACGGACAAAACACGTCCAGTTGAAGCGATGGCACCTGGTGTTATGCAACGTAAATCAGTCAACGAACCAATGCAAACAGGGTTGAAAGCGATCGATGCGTTAGTACCGATCGGACGTGGACAACGTGAATTAGTTATCGGTGACCGTAAAACAGGGAAAACATCGATTGCAATCGATACGATCATCAACCAAAAAGGTCAAGATATGATTTGTATCTATGTAGCCATTGGACAAAAAGATTCAACGGTACGTACACAAGTAGAAACATTGAAAAAATATGGCGCAATGGATTATACGATCGTAGTCAATGCGGGAGCCTCTCAACCTGCACCATTGCTATACATCGCACCTTATGCTGGAACAGCTATGGGTGAAGAATTCATGTATAACGGCAAACATGTATTGATCATTTTTGATGATCTATCTAAACAAGCTGTTGCCTATCGTGAGCTTTCTTTATTACTTCGTCGCCCACCAGGCCGCGAAGCCTATCCAGGGGATGTTTTCTACTTGCACTCACGTTTGTTAGAACGTGCAGCAAAATTAAGTGATGATCTAGGTGGAGGGTCAATGACTGCTTTACCATTTGTTGAAACACAAGCTGGGGATATCTCTGCTTATATTCCAACAAACGTCATTTCGATCACTGATGGACAAATCTTCTTAGAAAGTGATTTGTTCTATGCGGGAACTCGTCCAGCCGTAGATGCAGGGTTATCAGTTTCTCGTGTTGGTGGTTCAGCACAGATCAAAGCAATGAAAAAAGTTGCCGGAACATTGCGTCTAGACTTAGCAAGTTACCGTGAATTAGAAGCATTTACCCAATTTGGTTCTGATTTAGATGCGGCGACACAAGCGAAATTGAATCGTGGTCGTCGTACAGTAGAAATCTTGAAGCAAAAATTACATGCACCTCTTGCAGTGGAAAAACAAGTAGTCATCTTATATGCATTGACACACGGTTACTTAGACAGTATCCCTGTAGATAGCATCTTAGATTTTGAACATGAGTTATTTGAATATCTTGAGACAAATCATGCAGATCTCTTTGAAACGATCCGTACAACGAAAGATCTTCCTGAAGAAGAAGCGTTGAACCAAGCAATTCAAGAGTACAAAGATATCTTTATGGCAACAAAAGGAAATAATTCTTCAACAGAAGACAAATTGAAATCCATTCAAAATGCATAGTGAGGTGAGATGAATGGGCGCTTCATTAAATGAAATCAAGACACGAATCGCGTCAACGAAAAAAACGAGCCAAATCACTCGTGCCATGCAAATGGTCTCAGCCTCTAAATTGACAAAATCTGAAGCTTCTTCACAGAAGTTCCAGATTTATGCCAATAAGGTGAGAGAAATCGTTACGCATCTAACAGCAACACAATTAACTGACATTGCTTCGGCTAATCCAAGAGGGGATGTCAATTATAATAGTATGCTGATCAGTCGACCAGTTAAAAAAACCGGTTATATCGTGATCACAGCTGATGGTGGGTTAGTCGGTGGCTACAATAGTTCCATATTGAAACAGACCATGTCCATCTTGGAAGAAGACCATCAATCACCAGATGAATATGTCATGATCGCCATTGGTGGTACCGGAGCGGATTTCTTTAAAGCTCGTGACATCAACTTAGCGTATGAACTGCGCAATTTGTCTGATCAACCTAGCTTTGATGAAGTTCGTAAAATCGTGAACATGGCAACGACCATGTATCAAAATGAAGTATTTGACGAATTGTATGTATGTTATAACCATCATATCAATTCATTGACTAGTCAATTTCGTGTAGAAAAAATGTTACCTATTTCAGATTTAGATCCGGGAGAAGCGAAAAGCTTTGAGCAAGAATATATTTTTGAACCTTCAAAAGAAGAAATCTTGACTCAACTGTTGCCGCAATATGCCGAAAGTTTGATTTATGGTGCGATCGTCGATGCGAAAACGGCAGAACATGCCGCGGGAATGACTGCAATGAAAACCGCAACAGATAATGCTGCGAACATCATCGATGATCTGACGGTTTCTTATAACCGTGCAAGACAAGGGGCGATCACCCAAGAAATTACCGAAATTGTTGCCGGAGCATCGGCACTAGAATAGCAAGGAGATTGGAGGAAAAAAGATGAGTTCAGGCAAGATTGTTCAAGTAATCGGTCCCGTTGTCGACGTGGAATTTTCTTTAGACCAATCCTTACCAGATATCAACAACGCATTAGTTGTTTATAAAAATGATGAGCAAAAATCAAAAGTTGTTCTTGAAGCAGCATTAGAATTAGGTGACGGTGTGATCCGTACGATCGCAATGGAATCGACGGATGGACTACAACGTGGAATGGAAGTCATCGACACAAGCAAAGCGATCTCTGTACCAGTTGGAACAGAAACATTAGGTCGTGTGTTCAACGTGTTAGGTGAAACAATCGATTTGGAAGCACCATTTCCAGAGGATGCCCAAAGAAGCGAGATCCACAAGAAAGCACCAAATTTTGATGAATTAAGCACAAGTACAGAGATTCTTGAAACTGGGATCAAAGTCATTGACTTATTAGCACCTTATTTAAAAGGTGGGAAAGTTGGATTGTTTGGGGGTGCCGGTGTTGGTAAAACCGTACTGATCCAAGAATTGATCCATAATATCGCCCAAGAACATGGGGGAATCTCAGTGTTTACCGGTGTAGGGGAACGTACCCGTGAAGGAAACGATCTGTATTACGAAATGAAAGATTCAGGCGTAATCGAAAAAACAGCGATGGTGTTTGGACAAATGAATGAGCCACCAGGTGCTCGTATGCGTGTCGCACTAACTGGATTAACGATTGCGGAATATTTCCGTGATGTCGAAGGACAAGACGTGCTCTTATTTATTGATAATATTTTCCGTTTCACCCAAGCAGGTTCAGAAGTATCTGCCTTACTAGGACGTATGCCATCAGCGGTTGGTTATCAACCAACCTTAGCGACTGAAATGGGACAACTCCAAGAACGGATCACTTCAACGAAAAAAGGTTCGATCACTTCGATCCAAGCAATCTACGTGCCAGCGGATGACTATACTGACCCAGCGCCAGCAACGACATTTGCCCATTTAGATGCAACGACAAACTTGGAACGTAAATTGACCGAACAAGGGATCTATCCAGCCGTTGACCCACTTGCTTCTTCATCAAGTGCGTTATCTCCTGAAATCGTAGGAGAAGAACACTACAAAGTAGCGACTGAAGTACAACACGTATTACAACGTTACCGTGAATTGCAAGACATCATCGCTATTTTAGGGATGGATGAATTATCAGATCAAGAAAAAATATTGGTTTCACGCGCTCGTCGAATCCAATTCTTCTTATCACAAAACTTCAATGTAGCGGAACAATTCACAGGTCTTCCAGGTTCTTACGTACCAGTTGAAGAAACTGTCAAAGGCTTCCGTGAGATTCTTGAAGGTAAATACGACGACCTTCCTGAAGAAGCATTCCGCAGTGTCGGCCGAATCGAAGACGTTGTCGAAAAAGCGAAAAAACTAGGCTACTAGAAAGGGGTGCCCCATGGATCAATATTTAACTGTTAATGTGGTTACTCCCGATGGTTTAGTTTATGATCACCATGCGGCAATCGTTGTTGCACGAACTACTGCTGGCGAACTTGGTATTTTACCACAGCATGCACCCATCATCGTGCCTTTAACAATCGATGAAGTTCGTGTGAAGCGGACAGATTCAGATACACACGTTGACTGGATCGCTGTGAACGGCGGCATCATGGAAGTTCGCGATAACTTAGTTTCAATTGTCGCAGATAGTGCGGAACGTGAACGAGATATCGACGTCACTCGAGCAGAACGTGCAAAACAACGTGCTGAACGCCAAATCGAAGAAGCCAAACAAAAAGAAGATAAGAATGAACTGAAACGGGCAACTGTTGCGTTACACCGAGCAGTGAACCGTATCAATGTATCAAAACATAAGTGATTACTATAATTAACAAGTAATTGAATTATGGAGGGAGAACCACTCCCAAAAGAAGAGATCAGGACAAACACTTATGGGTGCTAATGCAGCCACGTGTGTTTCCTGATCTCTTTTTTTTATAAACGGTCAACAGTGATGATACGGTAGGTCATCGAATAAACGGTGTTCCAGAAGCAACAATTCAGTGCTGATCGCTTCTGTCACAACCTCTGTCAGAATAACCAAGTGAAGCTAAAATGAGATTCTTCAACTAAGCGTACCCTTTAACGTATACGGTCACAGATTTAGTATACTATGTTAAAACGTTTGAGATTTTTTCCGTTAACGAAGCGTCTCTTCATTAATATTCATTCGATGTCAGAATAAAAATTATTTTTTTAGTGGAAAGAAATGATATTTTTCATCCATTTTTCAGAGTTTGTCAAGAAAATTACAGAGATTTATCATTTTTACAACCAATAATTTCTACTTTTATAAAATTTATGGTATCATCAGTGTGTTAGTTATCAAAAACATTTGTTAGAAAGGGCGTAATGATGCAAGTATATGGTATTGATGCAATCATTCGGATCGTTAGTCATTTGGCATTTATTTACTTAGCCTTTTGGTCTTTGCGTTCTTTACGCGTTGACGCTTTTTTTCGTTCAATGCATACGACACAAATTAGAATGGCAATTGTCCTTTTTTCAATTTTTTTAGGGTATACAGCGAGCAGTTTTTTCTTAGAGATCATTGCGCTATGTCGAAATCTTTTCGTCAGCCTATAATTTTAAAAAAAGGTACTATTTTAAAACAAGAAGTGATATAATAAAAAAGATTTTGAGCGAATGTATACTCAACGGATTTTTTTGGGGGGAACAACATGGAAGAGATCATCGTAAAAGGTGGCAATCAATTAAAAGGAACAGTAAAGATCGAAGGAGCAAAGAATGCGGTATTGCCGATTTTAGCCGCAAGTTTATTGGCTGAAGAAGGAACAACCGTTTTAGATAATGTGCCAATTCTTTCTGACGTGTTCACTATGAATCAAGTGATCCGTCATTTGAACGTAGATGTAGCGTTTGATGAAGAGAATAATCGTGTGACACTTGATGCATCGAGAGAATTAGAAATTGAAGCACCTTATGAATACGTAAGCCAAATGCGTGCGTCAATCGTTGTGATGGGACCATTATTGGCTAGAAATGGTCATGCAAAAGTTGCAATGCCTGGTGGATGTGCGATTGGAAAACGTCCGATCGATTTACACCTAAAAGGTTTTCAAGCCTTGGGTGCAAAAATCATTCAAAAGAATGGTTATATCGAAGCAATCGCCGATCAACTGATCGGAAATACGATCTATTTAGATTTTCCAAGTGTTGGTGCGACACAAAACATCATGATGGCTGCTGTCAAAGCAAAAGGCACGACGATCATTGAAAACGTCGCACGTGAACCTGAAATCGTTGATTTAGCGAATATCTTAAATAAAATGGGTGCGAATGTTTATGGCGCTGGTACAGAAACGATGCGTATCGAAGGCGTTGATCATTTGCATGCAGTCAACCATTCAATCGTCCAAGACCGTATCGAAGCCGGTACTTTCATGGTAGCAGCAGCGATGACTGAAGGCAATCTATTGATCGCTGATGCGATTTCTGAGCATAATCGTCCATTGATCTCTAAATTGATCGAAATGGGTGCAACGATCACTGAAGAAGACGGTGGCGTTCGTGTCATCGGACCAAAACATATTTTACCAACAGATGTAAAAACGATGCCACATCCTGGTTTCCCAACGGATATGCAAGCACAAATGACTGCTATCCAGTTGGTTGCAGAAGGTACAAGTGTTGTGACTGAAACAGTCTTTGAGAACCGTTTCCAACATCTTGAAGAAATGCGCAGAATGAATGCACATGTAAAAATCGATGGCAACATTGCAATCATGGATGGTAATCACGAATTACAAGGTGCTGAAGTCTATGCAACAGATCTAAGAGCAGCAGCAGCGCTCGTATTAGCTGGTTTGAAAGCAAATGGAATCACACGCGTTCGTAACCTAAAATATTTAGATCGTGGCTATTATAATTTCCATATTAAATTGCAACAATTAGGTGCAGATGTGGAACGTGTAAATGTAGAAGAAACACCAGTCGAAAAAACACCACAAACAATCGCTTAAGGATGTGACGAGAGATGACGAGTCCACGCTATATTTTGATAAGTTTGGTAAAAATTTTAGCTGTCATTTTACTTGTACTCCTATTATTCATCATTGGAACAATGATCGGATATGGTTTGATTGGCGGTGGAAGTCCATTCAAGGTCTTTCAACTGAGCTTATGGTTGCATATCTTCGATTTCTTTAGTTAAGTGTGTACACTAGGTAACAGATAAGAGAAGAAGAGGTTGTGGCAAAAGCGTACAGCTCCGAGAAATAAGCGCCAAAATCCGAAAATAGCTTTTCATATTTTTGGGTTTTGGCGCTTATTTCTGTAGGAGTTGCTTTTAGAACACCGTTTATCCGGTTATAGGGGATGGTAAGTGGATGTATGACCAATCCTTTTTTTATATGGAGATGAAAACATGAAAAAATTTTTGATTTATTTAGTTCGCGGATACCAGCGATTTATTTCACCTGCGTTCCCACCAAGTTGTCGGTATTATCCAACTTGTTCCAATTACATGATCCAAGCCATCCAAGTACATGGTGCGCTCAAAGGAACCCTAATGGGAACAGCACGCATCTTTCGTTGCCATCCATTTGTGAAAGGCGGTATCGATTATGTGCCTCGTCACTTTCGTTTGACGCGTAATAAAGAAGATCAATCGATGCCAGACTATAAAAAATACAAAAAATAGAGTCATTGATTTTTATCAGATAGGAGAAAGCGATGTTTCAACAATTGAACAAAAGTGACTTACCATGGGCGTTATTATTAGAAGCCGATCCTGATAAAGACAAAGTGATCGCTTATGTGACCAATGGCGATGGGTTTATCTGGAAAGAGCATGATGAAGTGATCGGTGTGCTTGTTTATGTAATCAGAGAAACGGAATGTGAGATCATGAATGTTTCTGTTGCTGCTGCACATCAAGGAAGAGGAATCGGTGGCAAGCTGATTGATCATGCACTTGAAGAGTTGAGCAAAGAATGCAAACAACCAACAAAAATATTGATCCGTACAGGAAGTATTACGAATCCAGCGTTACATCTTTATCAGAAAAAAGGCTTTAAAGAAGTATCGAGAGAAAAGGATTACTTTATCAATAATTACGCAGAACCAATCTATGAAGAGGGGATACTTCTTAGAGATCAAGTAACCTTAGCCAAAGAATTATAGGATGGAACGAAAGCGTTTTATAATAAAAATATTGTTGAAAAACTATTGAGGAGGAACAAATAATTATGGGGATTTTAGCATTCGATTTTGGCGGTTCAGCTGTCAAATATGGTTATTGGGAACTAGAAACACTAACACATAAAGGTCAGTTCACAACACCAGCTACATGGATAGAAATGAAAGCGCAATTATCATCGGTATTCCAACAATTATCACAAGAAGTAGCAATCAATGGGGTTGCTTTTAGTGCACCAGGTGTTGTGAATAGCCAACGACAAGTGATTGAAGGCATCAGCGCGATTCCTTATATCCATGGGTTTGATATTTATACTGAATTAGAGGAATTGTTTGGTCTGCCAGTCGCTATGGAAAATGATGCGAATTGCGCGGGAATGGCTGAGTTTTATGAAGGTGCTGCTCGTGGCTATCAAAATGTTGCTTTTGTAGTGATTGGTACAGGCGTGGGTGGTGCGATGTTCACTAATGGTGAATTGAATAAAGGCGCTCATCTTTATGGCGGAGAATTTGGCTTGATGTTTCTTAATGGGGAGCATACATTTAGTACATTAGGAACGGCAGTCCAAATGGCGTGGCGATACTGTGAACGCAAAGGATTAGATAAAAATACCTTTAGTGGAAAAGAAGTCTTTGAATTAGCAGAAAATGGCGATCCTCTCGCACAAGAAGAAGTTGAATCTTTTTATGATTATTTAACAAAAGGGTTATTTAGTATTCAATTTTCATTTGATCCAGAAGTGATCGTATTGGGTGGTGGAATTTCTGCAAAAGAGGGATTACTGACAGAAATCAATCAACGGATGAAAAAATTGACGAGTCATTTTGGGTTGAATGATTTTGATCCATTGATCACCTTGTGTGAGTATCGCAATGATGCGAACCTGATAGGGGCAGCCGCAAATTACCTAGCGCAACAAGAAGCAGGAAAATAAATTATCAAATAGAAGACACACAGTGAATGTTTTCTACCGTTAAATGTGATAAACTATTGAGGAGGTGGGAAATAATGTCAAAAAAGAATAAAGATATTGAAGTGCGTACCGAAGAGATCAAAAAAACGATCAAAGGGAACACATATGATGTAACGCAGTTATTTATTGGTAAAAAAATGATCGGTGAAATTTTAGCGTATGGACCAAAAGAATTTGAGATTTTCTTGGGAGAAGAAGACTTTGGCAAAGAAAAAAGTCTTGAAAATGCGATAGAAACAGTGATTCGTCATTGGAATTTACACGAATAAAAAAATATCAAAAAAATTTTCAATAAAGGGTTGCAATCACTTGGAAAATTAGGTATTATAACTAAGTCAGGTTGATACAAACCTTTCGGAGGAGTAGCGAAGTGGCTAAACGCGACGGACTGTAAATCCGTTCCTTAGGGTTCAGTGGTTCGAATCCACTCTCCTCCATTTCATTGGGGTATAGCCAAGCGGTAAGGCAAGGGACTTTGACTCCCTCATGCGTTGGTTCGAATCCAGCTACCCCAGTTCCTAGAGTGATCAGTTGAAGATCACTCTTTTTTTTGTGTAAAACACCTTGTTTCTTGCTGATTTTGCTATTATAGGCTAGAGTAGATATAAGAAGAAAAAAAGGAGGCGGCACAAATGAAGTGGAAACAAAAAGTAGATGAAACAGCAGAAAAAATTTACGATATGATCAAATCGGAGAAGTACAATGTAGAGATCCATGTACCGAAAAAATCAGAAAAATTTGTCCAAATCAAAGCGAAACGTCCAACGAATCATACTAAAAAATGGTTGTCTAAAAATCGTTAAGAATAACAAAAGCTCTGAAGTTCACATAATCTTGTGTTCTTCAGAGCTTTTGTTATTTTTCAATCTCGATCCCTAAGACGGTCAAGTGACCATTTCCCACTAATTTGATGACTAAAGTAGCTAATTGCTTTGGTGTCATCTCGGTATCGCTGGTGACCCACCAATGTAAAGTACCGGTAAAAATGGCGGTTATGTATTCTGTGATAAAATCGATAGGTACTTCTAGTTCGTTCTCTGTGATTTTTAGACGATCAAAAATAGTTGCGTATTTTTCAGATAAGAAAATTTTCAATTTTTTCCTGAAAAATTCGATCGAAGTGCCGTCCAAAGTCGTAATAAATATAGCTTTGTTCTCAGCAACCAATTGGTAAATTTGAGTTAAGGCACGGTTGACCCGTTTCAGCTTCAATTTATTACCTTCCATCAAGGGTTCCAAATCTAAGATCGAGGTAAATGTCTGGATAGCAATATGGAATAAATGCTCATAAAGATCTTGTTTGTCTTTGAAATGAGCATAAAAGGTCGCACGATTGATCATTGCTTCATCGGCGATTTCTTGGATCGTGATTCGCTCCATACTTTTTGTTTCTAGTAAACGTAAGAACGCTTCAATAATCATTTTGTTGGTACGTTTCACTCGAAGATCGTTTTTCTTCATCATAAAAATCTCCTTACTTTTGGTCGACAAATCGCTCACGATTGTTGTTTATCTCACAAACTGACAATTATTGCTTATTGCAATCGCTCTAAATCGTTTTAGAATAGATATATGTAGTATAACAGACGCTTTGTTCAATGTTCAACAAAGCGTCTTTTTAAGAAGGTGGCGAGACGATGAAAATGTACGGAGGTATCGATGTAGGTTCAACGACAGTCAAATTAGTGATTCTTGATAACCATGGCGAAACTCTTTTTGCTAAATACGAACGACATTATGCAGATATCAGAAAAGCAACCATCAACATATTAGAAGAAGCCAAAACAACTTTACAAGATCAGGCGATTGCTTTTGCAATCACTGGGTCTGGCGGGATGGGATTAGCGGAACATCTACAATTGCCTTTTATCCAAGAAGTGATTGCATGTACAAAAACGATCGAAGAAAGGATTCCCGAAACAGATGTAGCGATTGAATTAGGAGGAGAAGATGCCAAAATCACCTTTTTTGGTTCTTCTTTAGAACAACGAATGAACGGTAGCTGCGCGGGAGGGACAGGCGCATTTATTGATCAGATGGCAGCACTATTGAAAACCGATGCAAATGGGTTGAATGAACTAGCCAAAGCGTATCAACAGCTTTATCCAATTGCCTCTCGCTGTGGTGTATTCGCTAAAACGGATGTACAACCACTGATCAACGAAGGAGCGGCGAAAGCCGATATTGCTGCTAGTATTTTTCAAGCCGTCGTCAATCAAACGATCGCTGGTTTAGCAGCAGGAAGAAAGATCAAAGGAAAGGTCGCCTTTTTAGGTGGCCCACTTTACTTTATGTCCGAATTGCGCCAACGCTTTATTGAAACCCTTGGCTTATCGACAGAAGAAGTGGTTTTTCCAGAAAATCCGCAACTATTCGTGGCATTAGGGGCAGCTTATCACGCAAAAGCTTCAAAGGAAAAGACACTAGGTGAATTAATCCAGAAATTGGAAAGCCAAGAACAAGAGTTGCTTCATCATTCTCGTTCTTTAGCGCCACTTTTTCAGAACGATCAAGAGTTAGCTGATTTTCGCAGCCGACACGAAAAAGCGAAGGTGCAAGAATGCGCTCTAGCTACCCATCAGGGGGTGGCTTTTCTAGGTATTGATGCTGGTTCAACGACGACGAAAGTCACCTTGATCAATCAATCAGGAGAGCTATTATTCTCATTTTATGGAAACAATGAAGGACAGCCTTTAGAAACAACCATCAACGTATTGAAAAATATGTATCAGCAAATGCCCAAAGACTGCTTTATCGGTAAAGCGGTAGTGACTGGCTATGGTGAAGCGTTGATCAAGAGTGCGTTGAAAATCGATATTGGCGAAGTCGAAACGATGGCGCATTATAAAGCAGCAAATTTTTTTCAACCAGGTGTCGATTTTATTTTAGACATCGGTGGACAAGACATGAAGGCAATGACGATCAAGGACGGCGCATTGTCCTCGATCCAATTGAACGAAGCCTGTTCTTCAGGCTGTGGCTCGTTTATCGAGACGTTTGCCAAGTCATTAGGTTATGAAATCCAAGATTTTGCGGTTGCTGCTATTTCAGCCAAGAACCCTGTGGACTTAGGTTCCAGGTGTACGGTCTTCATGAATTCAAAGGTCAAGCAAGTCCAAAAAGAAGGTGCTTCTGTTGGAGACATCTCGGCTGGTTTATCTTATTCTGTGATCAAAAATGCGATCTACAAAGTAATCAAAATCAGAAAACCAGAAGATCTAGGCAATAAGATCGTGTGTCAAGGTGGAACCTTTTACAACGATGCAGTCTTGCGAGCATTTGAAAAAATCAGTGGAAGAGAAGTTGTTCGTCCTTCTATCTCAGGATTGATGGGTGCATATGGCGCTTCTTTGATTGCTCTGGAAGAATATCAAAAAGGGGAAATAAGTGAACTACTCTCCTTCGAAGAATTGTCTCAGCTGACGACAGAAAAAGAACTGACGCACTGTGGGTTGTGTGAGAACAATTGCCTGTTGACGGTCACTTTATTTTCTGATGGTCGGAAACTGATTTCTGGTAATCGTTGTGAACGTGGGGCGCAGATCAAAATCAAAAAAGCCGATAAGAAAATCAATTTAGTGGCTGAAAAATCTCGGCAATTATTCCGTTACCGCTCATTACGAAAAACAGAAGCTGTCAACGGTGAAATCGGTATTCCAAGAGTATTGAATATGTATGAAAACTTTCCACTTTGGCAGACTTTCTTTCGTTCTTTAGGTTTTCGAGTAGTCTTATCCCCTCGATCGAGTAAGGAAATCTACGAACAAGGGATCGACACGATTTCAAGTGATACCGTCTGTTATCCAGCGAAGCTGGTGCATGGCCATATCCAATCACTGATCGATGCTGGTGTTTCCTGCATTTTTTATCCTGGCGTGATCTTTGAGCAGAAAGAGAATAACCAAGCGGACAATCATTTTAATTGTCCCATCGTTCAAAGTTATCCAGATGTCATTAAAAACAATGTTGATGCGATTCGGGAAGGACGGATCGATTACCGTCAGCCGTTTTTGAATCTAGCGAACGAAGCATCAGTGGCAAAGACGTTACACCAAACATTTTCTGACTATGGGTTTTCAGAAGATCAAATAAAAGAAGCTTTACACCAAGGATATGAAGCATTAGCTGATTTTAAAAAAGAGATCCAACAAAAAGGAGAAGAAACCTTAAGGATGCTACATCAGAATAATGAACGTGGCATCGTCCTTGCAGGTCGACCTTACCATCTAGATCCGGAAATCAACCATGGGATTGCAGAATTGATCACACAAGAAGGCTTCCATGTCTTGACAGAAGATAGCATCGCTCATCTAGGAGATGTGGGGCAATTACGAGTAGTGAATCAATGGGTCTATCAATCAAGATTATATGCTGCTGCCCGAGTCGTCGCAAAATCTAAGGAGTTAGAACTAGTTCAATTAAACTCTTTCGGGTGTGGTATCGATGCGGTGACAACTGATCAAGTGGAAGAAATCATGGCGCAATATGGCAAGTTATACACTGTACTAAAAATCGATGAAGGCGCAAATTTAGGTGCTATCAGGATACGCTTGCGCTCATTAAAAGCGGCAGTCAATGCACGAACCAAACAACAATTTCGCCCAACGAAACAATTTCATACACCAGATAAAATCACCTTTACCAAAGAAATGAAGAAAACACATACCTTGTTATTGCCAATGTTGAGTCCTATCCATCAATCTGGTTTAGTTGATGTTGCTTTAAAAGCCTCAGGATATCAAGTTGTTTGTTTGCCAAGAAACAGTGGAAGTGCCATTGATGTCGGGTTAAAGTACGTCAATAATGACGCGTGTTATCCAGCAATCATCTCGATCGGGCAAATAGTCGAGGCATTGGAAAGTGGCACATATGACTTAAATCATACCAGTGTGATGATGACCCAAACGGGAGGTGGATGCCGAGCGACTAATTATATCCCACTGCTTCGAAAGGCGCTTGATGAAGCTGGCTTCCCACAGATACCCGTAGTTTCTGTGTCTTTCGGCAATCAAGGGGTAGAATCTTCTCCTGGTTTTACGTTCACATTGCCATTATTGAAACGTTTAGCGGTTGCTTTTTTATATGGTGATCTTTTTGAACGGGTCATTTACCGTACTCGACCATATGAGATAGAAAAAGGCGCGATTGATGAAATGCACCATCAATGGCTTGAACGAGTGGAACGCAATGTCAAAAATGGTTCTTTGACAAACTTCAACCGAAATATGGCGAAAATCATCCATGATTTTGACACGGTTCCGCTAACGAATCAAAGGAAACCTAAAGTAGGAATTGTTGGAGAGATTCTAGTCAAGTATTCACCTACGGCCAATAATGATATCGTCCGATTATTAGAAGAAGAAGGCGCTGAAGTCGTTGTTCCTGATATCATGGGGTTTATGAATTATTCGATATACAACCAAATCTGGAAATATGAACACTTAGGTCATTCAAAAAAAAGTAAATGGGTCGCACAATTTCTTATCCGCTTGATTGAATATGTTGTAAAGCCAATGGATAAAGCGTTAAGGAAATCACAACGTTTTGATGGAATAACACCAATTCATCAATTAGCAGATGAAGCAAGCCAGATTTTATCAATTGGCAATCAGACCGGTGAAGGTTGGTTTTTAACCGGTGAGATGATTGAATTGTTAGAGAATGATGTCCCTAATATCGTGTGCATGCAACCATTTGGCTGTCTACCAAATCATGTCGTTGGAAAAGGGGTATTCAAAGAGCTGCGTCATCGTTACCCAAAAGCCAACATTACTGCAATCGATTATGATCCAGGTGCTTCCGTAGTCAATCAATTGAATCGCATCCGTTTGATGATGGCAACGGCCATGAAAACATTGAATCCATAATTTGTCGGTTGAGTTTAGCAAGAAAGCCTTTTTGATTTTATCATTTACGAGTAAGAATAGGCATACTTGTTACTTTAAGTACTCATTGAACAGGAGCTAAGATAAAAAAATTTCTTTCTAAAGGTTATTGTGTCGGAGGGTGAGGCAATGGAATGAACAGCATGGTGGGCTCTTTTTTGTTGAGAATTAGGTATATACCAGTTATAATAAAATAGAAATGAAAGGACGGGTAGATGTTATGTCGAATCAATTACCGGTATATATACAAATTCACGATCAAATCAAAAGTGAAATCGAGCAAGGCGTCTGGAAAATCGGAGATCGTCTTCCTTCAGAAAGAGAATTAGCCATCAAGTTCAATGTTAGTCGAATGACTTTAAGACAAGCGATCCAAAACCTAGCCGACGAAGGAATCCTTGAAAGAAAAATTGGATCAGGTACCTACGTGGCACGAGAAAAGGTCCAAGAAAAAATGTCTGGTGCAACCAGTTTTACCGAAATCATGGAATCACAAAATCGTGTGCCATCCAGTCGAACGATTTCTTATTTTCTCACGTCACCGAGTTCGAGTGAAATGGAGAAATTGCAACTAAAAAAAGATGATACCATCTTACGAATGGAACGTATTCGTTTTGCTGATGATATCCCTATTTGTTTTGAGATTGCGAGTATTCCGCAAAAAATCATCGACGGATACAGCAAAGCAGAAATTACGGAGTCACTGTATCGAACACTCGAAGAAAAAAGAGGGAACAAGATCGGTGCGGCGAAACAAACAATTTCAGCAGTCTTAGCTTCAGAAAAAATTGCTGAATATTTAGAGGTCAAGCGAGGAGATGCCGTTTTACGTTTAAGACAGATTTCTTACTTTGAAGATGGCACGCCATTTGAATACGTACGTACCCAATATGTCGGCGACCGTTTTGAGTTTTATTTAGAAAGATGATCGTTCATATTGAATAAAAAGACCAGAGAATAGTCATCGGCATAACTGCCTCCTATTCTTTGGTCTTTTCGATATGATCCGGCTTAGTCTCTTGTTTGAATGAGTTGTTCATAATAAGAAACAGCTCCTTCAGTAAATGTCACTTGACCGCTCAAAAGTTCAATGATAGCTTCTTGGAACGCAGTGACCTCTTTTTCATTGATCATGCAAACAACGATGACTTTTTCTGTATAGCGGATTTCTTTCACATTCACCTGCTGAAGTGCCAAGAAGTTTTCTATTTTTCCTAGTTGGGGATAGGCAATATGAATCGATAGTTCTTGTTGTAATGTCCCTTCAACAATGCCGATTTCTTGTAATGCGTGGGAAACCGAATGCGCATATGCACGAATCAAGCCACCTGCACCTAACTTGATCCCGCCGAAATAACGAGTCACAACAGCAGCCACATTGATCAGTTCATTTTTTTTGATGACTTCTAACATCGGTACACCGGCAGTTCCACTTGGTTCACCATCATCACTGCTTCGTTGGATCTCATTTTTTTCACCAATCACGAACGCACTGCAATTATGATTGGCTTTCCAATGTTCTTTTTTCGTTTCTTGGATAAATTGTTTTGCTTCTGCTTCTGTTTCTACTCGTTTCAGTGAGCAGATAAAACGTGATTTTTTTATTTCAAGCTCACTTTGACCATTTTCTTTGATCGTGTAATAACGTTCTAACATCTGTTTCACTACTTTCATTGTTTGTTCTCGTCTCTTTTCAAGTATAGAGAATTTTTTTCTGCATGACAATTATGTTAATAGTTGCTTAACGAAGGGAATATGGGATAATAAAGAAAAGTGAGGTGCGTAACATGAAAGAACGAGTCAAAAAGTATGATGCCATCACTCATTATTTAAAGACAAATGGTGGCTCTCAAATCACGCTGACATTTACTCAAATCGATGAGTTGCTTTTTCCAAGTAGTGCCTTGCCCCGTTCTGCACGAGAAAGTACTGATTGGTGGGCGAACGACTATAAACATCCTGAAAAAGGCGCCTATGGCTGGATCAATGCTGGCTATGAAGTAGTGGTCATCAATTTAGAAAAAGAATTTATCGTATTCAATCAATTAGTCAAATCCAGTTGGTTGTTTGACGAATAACTATTTTTCTAGCTGTTGATCCAATCTCTCGATTCAAGTCCAATTTTAGGTCTAGCTACATATATCAGTATGATCTGAGTCCGAAAGTTTCTGTTAAAGAAATGGTCCGCGGATTCAGTTTCATACTTTTTTTGTTTTCCATTGAAATCATCGCGTTCGTTCGTCCGCTGATTAGCTGATTTTCTAATTGGATCAATCCGATTGATTCTGCATGAAGGATTTCTTTTTTTGCGTATCTATTTTGCGAAGGGAGAGAAGTACACATGCACGCGGAAGATTTTTTTGGCAGACGATTATTAACTAGAGAAGTATATGGAAACGAACATTCTTATAAAAAATTGAACTATGAAGTGGTCGATGCAGTCACAGTAAAAAAGAAGCAGCTTTATTGCAATCGTTGCAGTCAAACGACCCCTTTGAAATCAGTAATGCTCAATGCGTCTACCTACTACTGTCCCCACTGTCTGTTTTTGGGGCGTTGCGATACCCTGCAACAGCTCTACTTATTCGAACAACCAAATGGAAAGAAGCGTCATGTAAATCACTATTGGGAAGGTCAATTAACAACACTACAACAGCAAATTTCAGATGATCTATGTGAACGATCGGGTGAGCATTTGGTTTGGGCAGTTACAGGCTCAGGCAAGACAGAGATGCTTTACGCCAGTATCCACGCTACCTTAGCTAAAGGTGGGAGAGTTGCTATCGCCTCACCAAGGATCGATGTTTGTCAGGAATTATACCTACGACTTAGCCAGGTCTTCCCAGAAGAAACGATCCGCTTGCTTCATGGGAAATCAGAAGGACCTGATCGCTATGGTTCTTTAGTGATTTGTACAACGCATCAGTTGTATCGTTTTTACCGAGCATTTGCTCTTTTAGTAGTAGATGAAGTGGATGCTTTTCCATTTGTGGGGGATCAAGGGTTAGCTTATGCAGTGGCAACCGCGCTACAAAGAAATGGCCAACTGATATATTTAAGTGCGACACCCGATGACCAGTTATTGAAAAAAAGCCGAACAGCTTTGAGTGTTCATCAGTTGGCTTTACGCTTTCATCAGCGATTATTGCCAGAACCGAAACTGCTTTTTTGGGATCAGTGGGCAAATCGCTGTTTGCACCCAAAAAAGAATCAACGATTGTGTCGCTTGATCCAAGAGCTAGTCAAAGAAAACCATGTGCTATTGTTTTGCCCGAGTATCTCTTTAATGGAGCAATTGGAGAAACAATTAAAAAAACAATTGCCTTGTCGTATGACATCCGCCTCTTCAAAAGATGAAGCACGTAGTAGCAAAGTCCAAAATATGAGAGAGCAACACTACGATGTGTTTTTGACCACGATGATCTTAGAGCGTGGGGTGACTTTTGAACGGATCTCAGTCATTGTTTTAGGCGCCGACCATCCGGTATTCAGCAAATCATCACTGGTCCAAATTGCTGGACGTGCCGATCGAAAGGGAGGATTCACGAATAGTCAGGTCTATTTTTTCTATGAAGAAAAGACGCGTGCTATCGTAAAAGCGTGTAAAGAAATCAAACAAATGAATAAAAAAGGAAAAGAGCAACGAGATGAAATGCGTATATTGTAAGAAAATATTTAGCAGAAATATAACAATCGGTGAATTGCTTGGACTGAAAAAAGTAGCGAGATGTTGCCAGGAATGTCAATTCTTATTTCAACGAATACGACAGAAGAGTCGCCACCAGTGTGAAGGCTGCCAAAAAGTATTGAATAAACAGGCGATTGATCAACATGACTATTGCCGAGATTGCTTGAATTGGCAGGCACGTTACCCTGACTATCGTTTTTGTCATCGTGCGTTCTTCCGCTACGATCAAGCGTTCCGTACTTGGCTCAAACAATATAAATTCATGGGGGATATCCTGTTGGCACATACATTTAGCGTAGAGTTGCAAGAATTGCGAAAACAATACAAGTCATTTGTTTTTTGTCCGATTCCATTGTCTACAGAAAGGATCAACGAAAGAGGATTTAACCAAGTGAGTGAACTATTGAGAGCTGCTGGGCTTCCTTTTCAAGAATTGCTGATCAGAGAAAAACACCATATACCACAATCCAAGAAAACAAGAGTGCAACGTTTGATTACGACCCAACCATTTGTTTATCAGCCATCTACACCTACAATCAAAGGGGAAAATATCTTGCTGATCGATGATGTTTATACGACTGGCCAAACGATGTTCCATGCAGCGTCCTGCCTTTTGGCGCAGTCACCCAATAAAGTACAGACGTTCTCACTTGCTAGATAAGCTTTTTGTAGAAACAGTAGTAAAATGACAGCGATTTAGTTTGCAAATGCTTACGAGTTCGATATAATAGAAGTAAGAAGAGGGAAAGAGTGGTCCTTCTCCTTCTTGATTGTGGTAGATGAAAGGGGTAGTTTTTATGTTTAGATATAATGTACGCGGCGAAAATATCGAAGTAACTGAAGCGATTCGTGACTACGTAGAGAAAAAAGTAGGAAAATTAGAACGTTATTTCAGCGATGCTCCCGATGCTACGGCGCATGTGAATTTAAAAGTTTATACTGAAAAAACAGCAAAAGTGGAAGTTACGATTCCATTACCTTATCTCGTATTACGTGCCGAAGAAACTTCACCTGATCTATATGCAAGTATTGATTTGGTTGTTGATAAATTGGAACGTCAAATCCGCAAATTCAAAACAAAAATCAATCGTAAATCTCGCGAAACTGGTTTGAATACAGCAAATGCGGCGGTTATGTTCAATAATGAAGACGAAGAAGAAAATGAGTCTGAATTAGATATCGTTCGTACAAAACGCTTGTCATTGAAACCAATGGACAGCGAAGAAGCTGTTTTACAAATGAATATGTTAGGCCATAACTTTTTCATCTTTGAAGATGCAGAAACGAATGGTACAAGCATTGTTTACCGTCGTAAAGATGGCAAATATGGATTGATCGAAACTGATTGATAAATAACGAAATAATAACATGAAAAAAACTTGCAGTGGTCTCGAATGACTACTGCAAGCTTTTTTTTCGGATTGGATAGATAAAAAGAATATGAAATAATTATGAAGATATCACTTTAATTGACTTAAGTTATTTCATTTATCCACAACTAATGATAAAATAAGAAACAGAGTCTACATAGTTTGGATATTATATAAAAGGAGATTAAACAACGCATGGCCAATTTTATTCGTTCGATTATCGAAAATGATAAGAAAGAACTAAAACGTTTAGAAAGTATTGTAAAGAAAATCGAAGCTCATGCTGATGATATGGCAGCATTAACAGATGAACAATTACAAGCAAAGACAACCGAATTTAAGGAAAGATATAAAAAAGGGGAAACATTAGATCAACTTTTACCAGAAGCTTTCGCAGTCGTTCGTGAAGCAGCAAAACGCGTATTAGGGTTGTACCCTTACCCTGTGCAGTTGATGGGGGGGATCGTCCTTCATGATGGAAATATTCCAGAGATGCGTACCGGTGAAGGGAAAACCTTGACTGCTACGATGCCTGTTTATTTAAATGCTTTGACAGGAGAAGGCGTTCACGTAGTTACTGTCAATGAATACTTGTCTACTCGTGACTCCAATGAGATGGGTGAGTTATACAACTTCTTAGGTTTGACAGTTGGTTTGAATATCAATTCAAAATCAGCAGATGAAAAACGTGAAGCCTACAATTGTGACATTACGTATAGTACAAACAACGAGCTAGGGTTTGACTATTTGAGAGACAACATGGTCGTTTATCGTCATCAAATGGTACAACGTCCATTGAACTATGCGATCGTCGATGAAGTCGATTCGATCTTGATCGATGAAGCAAGAACGCCATTGATCATTTCTGGACAAGCAGAAAAGTCAACTGCGTTATATACGCGTGCTGATAACTTTGTCAAACGATTGAAAGAAGAAGAAGATTATAAAATCGATGTTCAATCAAAAACGATCAGCTTGACTGAAGCTGGAATTGAAAAAGCGGAAGAAACTTTCGGTTTAGATAACTTATATGATATCGAAAATTCTGCTTTAACGCATCATATCGATCAATCATTACGCGCAAACTATATCATGATTTTAGATATCGACTATGTGGTCCAAGATGGAAAAGTAATGATCGTTGACCAATTTACTGGTCGTATCATGGATGGACGCCGTTATTCTGATGGTTTGCACCAAGCGATTGAAGCCAAAGAAGGCGTGGAGATCGAAGATGAAACAAAAACGATGGCATCGATCACATTCCAAAACTATTTCCGTATGTACAAGAAATTATCTGGTATGACAGGGACAGCGAAGACAGAAGAAGAAGAGTTTAGAGAAATCTACAATATCCAAGTCATTCAAATCCCTACAAATCGTCCGGTCATTCGTGATGATCGTCCAGATTTGTTATATCCGACATTGACAAGCAAGTTCAATGCAGTCGTTCAAGATATCAAAGATCGTTACCGTAAAGGACAACCTGTTCTTGTAGGTACCGTCGCTGTTGAAACGTCTGAATTGCTTTCTGATTTATTGAACCGAGAACGCGTCCCTCATGAAGTATTAAATGCCAAAAACCACTTTAAAGAAGCCGAGATCATCATGAATGCTGGTCAAAAAGGAGCAGTTACGATTGCAACGAACATGGCTGGTCGTGGTACGGATATCAAGTTAGGTCTAGGTGTTCGTGAGTTGGGTGGATTAGCTGTTATTGGTACAGAACGTCACGAATCAAGACGTATCGATAACCAGTTACGTGGACGTGCAGGTCGTCAAGGAGATCCAGGGATGTCACAATTCTACTTGTCTCTTGAAGATGACTTGATGAAACGATTCGGTTCAGAACGAATCAAAGCTTTCTTGGAACGCATGAAGATCGGTGAAGAGGATGCAGTGATCCAAAGTAAGATGTTGTCGAAACAAGTTGAATCAGCGCAAAAACGTGTAGAAGGAAACAACTACGACACACGTAAAAACGTTCTTCAATACGATGATGTGATGCGTGAACAACGTGAAGTCATCTATAAACAACGTCAAGACGTGATCATGGAAGAAACAAGTCTATCTGAACCATTGATGAATATGGTCAAACGAACAATCAGTCGAGTAGTGGATGCCCACACGCAACTTGAGAAAGAAAACTGGAATCTTGAAGGAATCGTCGACTTTGCTGGTAGTACACTTGTCCATGAAGACAGTATTTCAATGGCTGATCTAGAAGGCAAGACACCACAACAAATCAAAGATTTCTTAAATGAAAAAGCACAAGAAATCTTTAATACGAAAGCTTCACAATTAAATGGTCCTGAGCAATTGCTTGAGTTTGAAAAAGTCGTGATCTTACGTGTTGTCGATTCAAAATGGACAGACCACATCGATGCAATGGATCAATTACGTCAATCGATCGGACTACGTGCCTACGGACAAAACAATCCGCTTGTCGAATACCAAACAGAAGGCTACAAAATGTTTGAAGACATGATTGGTGCAATCGAATACGAAGTAACACGTATCTTTATGAAAGCGGAGATCCGTCAAAACGTCCAACGTGAACAAGTGTCTCAAGGGCAACCTGTTCAACCAACAGAAGGTGGCGCGAAAGAAAACAGCCGATTGAATGTGAAATCACAGCCTGTCAGTGTAAATAAAGTTGGACGTAATGACCCATGTCCATGTGGCAGTGGTAAAAAATTCAAAAATTGTCATGGCAAGAATGAGATGTAATCTTTCCTATTGAAAGAAATCGTTCATACCGAGCAATGAGACTTGATAAATTCAGAAAAGGAACTCACTTCATATGAGAGTGCTCGTTCCTTTTCACAAACTAAAATAGATGGGAATCTTAACGAAACATTTTTTTGTTTTATGACTTCCCTGAGGTCAAGAAGTTCTGAGCCTCAAGAAATAAGGTGGAATCCGCAAAAATTGTTCGTTGAATTTTTGTGGATTCCACCTTATTTCCGAAGAGGTTCCTTTTGGCACATATACGACTACCATTAAGATCAGAATGAAAAGGGAAAGGAGCGACCATGTCGCATCTTATTCTTTCTGTTCGTTCAAGATTCTGGTAGACTAAACAATGAAGATTAGACAGAAAGAAGGAAATCGAAATGGAAATTTCTGAAATTCGAAACCTCCTAACCGAAATGCAAGAGAAAGTCACAAGTTTTAGGGGGTCTCTTTGACTTAGATCAGCTGGAAGAAGATATTGCTGAAGCAGAAGCAAAAATGGCTGAACCAGGTTTTTGGGATGACAGTGAAGCTGCACAAAAAGTGATCAATGAAAATAATGCAAACAAAGAAACCTATGATCAGTTCAATGAACTCGCACAAGAGCTAGAAGAACTAGAATTGATGGTGGAAATGTTACAAGAAGAGCCAGATGCGCAAATGCAAGAAGAAGCACAAGAGCGAATCAGTGCTTTAGCTGAAAAAATGACAACTTACGAATTAGCTATGTTACTAGATGGACCTTATGACCGCAATAACGCCATTGTTGAGCTGCATCCAGGTGCAGGGGGAACAGAATCTCAGGATTGGGGAAGTATGTTGTTACGAATGTACACACGCTGGTCAGAACAACACAATTACCAAGTGGAAATGTTAGATTACCAAGCCGGTGATGAAGCTGGCATCAAAAGTGTGACATTATTGATCAAAGGACATAATGCCTATGGTTATTTGAAATCAGAAAAAGGCGTACATCGCCTTGTTCGGATCTCGCCATTTGATTCGGCGAAACGCCGACATACGTCATTTTGTTCAGTCGATGTCATGCCAGAATTAGATGACATGATCGATATCGAGGTCAATCCTGATGATTTGAAGATCGACACTTACCGAGCAAGTGGAGCGGGTGGACAGCATATCAATAAAACAGAGTCTGCTGTACGGATCACGCATTTGCCAACAGGAACAGTCGTTGCCAGTCAGGCACAACGCTCACAATTAAAAAACCGTGAACAAGCGATGGGGATGCTGAAAGCGAAACTTTATCAATTGGAAGTTGAAAAGAAAGAACAAGAAGCAGCAGCACTACGTGGAGAACAAATGGAAATTGGCTGGGGCTCACAAATCCGTTCTTATGTTTTCCATCCTTATTCGATGGTCAAAGATCATCGGACCAATGTAGAAACAGGAAATGTCCAAGCAGTGATGGATGGCGAGTTAGACCCATTCATCGATGGCTATTTAAAAATGCACATGTAGCTTACTCACGATTAATAGTAAATTGAAATAAAATTGTAAGATTTCGAAAGCAAGCTGAAACATTCCCATGCTATAATGACTAAAGACTGAAAAGATATGGAGAGAACGCCATGATTGAAATGAAGGATGTAATGAAGAAGTACTCAAATGGTACCACAGCTATCCGAAATCTCTCGATCGTCATTGACCAAGGAGAGTTTGTCTATGTAGTAGGACCATCTGGTGCTGGTAAATCTACATTCATCAAGTTGATGTACCGAGAAGAAAAAGCAACGAAGGGCACGCTGAACGTTGCTGGCCATGATCTGATAGATATCAAGGATCGTGAAGTACCTTATTTACGTAGAGAAATCGGAGTAGTTTTCCAAGACTATAAATTGTTACCTCGAAAAACAGTATATGAAAATGTCGCGTATGCGATGCAAGTCATCGGCAGAAAACCTCGTGACATAAAAAAACGTGTCATGGAAGTTTTAGATTTAGTCGGCTTGAAACATAAAGTACGTGTTTTCCCAAGTGAATTGTCAGGTGGGGAACAACAACGTGTTTCGATTGCTCGGGCAATTGTGAATACACCAAAAGTATTGATTGCAGATGAACCGACAGGAAACTTAGACCCGGAAAACTCATGGGAAATCATGAAGTTGTTGGATCGAATCAATGCCCAAGGAACGACTGTTGTTATGGCTACACATAATAGTACGATCGTTAATACAATTCGTCACCGCGTAATCGCCATTGAAAATGGCCGGATTATTCGTGACCAAGCGGAAGGGGAATATGGATACGATGATTAGAACCTTTTTCCGCCATTTATTAGAAAGTATCAAAAGTTTAAAACGTAACGGTTGGATGACTGTCGCGTCAATCAGTGCAGTAACGATCACATTGACATTAGTTGGAGTATTTATGGCAATCATCATGAATGCGACTAAATTAGCTGAAGACATCGAAGGTAACGTGGATGTTTCTGTGTTCGTTGATATCGGAACGAATGAGAAAGATATGGAAACGCTCGAAAAGGAATTGAATGAGCTTGAGCATGTCAATAAAGTTGAATTTTCAAGTAAAGACCAAGAATTAAAGAAAATCCAGGATCAAATGGGTGATTCTTGGAGTTTATTTGAAGGAGACGGTAATCCGTTATACGATGTGTATGTTGTAACAACGACACAACCTTCTTATACAAAAGAAGTTTCTGAAGAAGCTGCGAAGTTAAAAAATGTTTTCCGTTCGGATTATGGTGGTACTTCGTCTGACCGAATCTTTAATATTGCTGCGGCAGTGCGTACATGGGGATTAGCAGCAGCTGCCTTGTTATTGTTTGTCGCGATGTTCTTGATCTCAAATACGATTCGTATCACGATCATTTCACGGCAAAGAGAGATCCAGATCATGCGTTTAGTTGGTGCCAAGAATGGCTATATCCGTTGGCCTTTCTTCCTTGAAGGTGGTTGGATCGGTTTGATCGGAGCCATTATTCCTGTATTGATCCTCACTTTTGGGTATCAGGAAGTATACAGATTGCTCAATCCAACCTTGTTGCGCTCAAATTATTCATTGATACAGCCACAGGATATCGTTTGGAAAATTGACGCATTGATGGCCGGTATTGGTATCATTATTGGTTCATTAGGTTCGATTATTTCAATGAGAAGATTTTTGAAATTTTAAACAAAGATATAAAGCAGACCAGTGGGAGCGATCCTGCTGGTTTTTTTTATAAAATTTTTTTTATACGTAAAATCTATTTTATAGAAAAATATACTTACTCTATCCTGTCTATCTATAGTATTCTAAGAAAGTCGGTTTTTCTGATAGACAAATCAGTGGTTTTTCTTTACTTTAAAAAACAACTTCGCTATCCTAAGGAGGATAGCCGGATAAGAGGTGAGGCAATGGGTATTATTTTTGACAATTTTTCGACGATCTTACTACTTACGAATACATTATTATCTTTAGTGATCGTTTTTACCGAAAGAAAAGAAACTGCTCAAACTTGGGCATGGTTACTTGTACTGACTTTTATCCCGATCCTAGGGTTTTTCCTTTACATTTTCTTTGGACGTGGGATTTCAAAAGATAAGATTTTTGATTTGAAGATCCAAGGAAAGATCGGTAAGAACTTAGAAATCGAAGAGGATCGACAGGCATTGATGCGGGGATTATATCCACATCCTCCGACTGGGCAAGTGGATGTCAAACAGTTGATTTATATGTTAACTGTTGGAGAAAGCACACTGTATACCACAAGCAATGACGTTACGCTGTTCACCGATGGAAGAGAAAAATTTGATCGTTTGATCGAGGACATTGAACAGGCAACTGATCATATCCATCTACAATATTATATTTATCGTAGCGATAGCTTAGGGATCGAGGTATGCCAAGCATTGACTTCTGCTGTCCGCAGAGGGGTGCAAGTAAGAGTTTTACTGGATGCATGGGGATCGACGGAAGTTTCAACCAAATTTTTCCATGAGTTAAAAGAAGCTGGTGGAGAAGTTGCTTTCTTTTTTCCGCTTTTTGTTCCTTATCTGAACCCGCGAATCAATTATCGAAATCATCGAAAGATCGTAGTAATCGATGGGAAAATTGGTTATACGGGTGGATTCAATGTGGGAAATGAGTATTTGGGTCTCGTGCAAAAATTTGGTTATTGGCGAGATAATCATTTGCGTATCTATGGTGAAGGAGTCTATGCGTTACAAAATCGCTTCTTGATGGATTGGAATTCTCAACATACAAAAGAAGTAAACTATGCGGCGCGCTTTTTCCCAAGTATTGCATCAACTGGTGAGATTGCCTTACAGGTCGTGACGAGTGGACCTGATTCAGAACATGAACAAATCAAAATGACGTACCTTAAAATGATCTCATTGGCTAAGCGGGAGATTTTGATCCAAACGCCTTATTATATTCCAGATGAATCAATCCATGAAGCGTTGAAATTGGCATTGTTATCCGGTGTAAAGGTCCATTTGCAGATCCCAAATAAACCAGATCATCCATTAGTCTATTGGGCAACGTATTCTTTTGCCGCTGAATTGATCGAATATGGTGCTGTCATTGAAACATATGAGAATGGATTCATCCATGCGAAAACAATGATCATCGATAGCGGGATCGTTTCTGTAGGTTCAGCAAATATCGACGTTCGTTCTTTCCGGTTAGATTTTGAGGTCAATACACTGATCTATGACGAACGGATCGCTACCCAAGTGCGAGGGGCATTTTTTGAAGATTCAAAGGTTTCTGATCGTTTGACAAAAGAACGTTACGAGGCTCGGGGCTGGATGATCAAGCTAAAAGAAGGATTGGCTCGACTTGTTTCGCCACTCTTGTAAAAAACTGAACAAAAAAGGACATGAAATACACTCATAAGAGCAGACTTTCATGTCCTTTTCTATCGGGGCCATTTCTGTAGTTTTATTACAAGAAATGGAGAAAGCGTCTCGCAAGAGCGGGAATTAACTTTTGGGGTATTTCTTGTTTTTTGGGGAAAGCAAGAAATAAGTTAATGCTTGCTTGATACAGAGACACATTTCAATGCCAGTATAGCATAGAAAAATTTATTGAGATAGTATTTTTTTTAATTAAATTAAATTATTTGTTATTTAATAAAATCAATTGATTTTCAAGTAATAGTGAAAATGTTAAAATGGAAATACTTTAGGATTGAAGGAGATTTCTAATGAAAAAATTACGATTAATAATACCAATGATAGCACTATTTATAACAATGTCTGGGTGTTCAAACCTGGTCGACCAAGGAGAATCGATCACAGCGGTGGGATCATCCGCTTTACAACCTTTAGTTGAAACGGTTGCTGAGACATATCAATCAGAAAATCCCGGCAAATTTGTTAATGTACAAGGTGGCGGAAGTGGTACTGGTTTATCGCAAGTCCAATCAGGCGCTGTTGAGATTGGTAATTCCGATTTGTTCGCAGAGGAGAAATCAGGGATCGATGCGTCCGCACTGATCGACCATCGAGTAGCAGTAGTGGGCATCACACCAATTGTCAATAAAGAGGTCGGCATCGAAAACATTTCGATGGAAGATTTGAAAAAAGTATTTACTGGTGAACTGACGAACTGGAAACAACTAGGTGGAAAAGATCAGCCAATCGTGATCTTGAACCGTGCAGCAGGTAGTGGAACGAGAGCTACTTTTGAAAAATGGGTCTTAGACGGTGAAACAGCGATTCGTTCCCAGGAGCAAGATTCTAGTGGAATGGTCCGTCAAATCGTTGCTGATACGCCAGGAGCAATCAGCTATGTCGCATTCTCTTACGTATCAAAAGATGTGGATACACTGAAAATCGACGGAGTTGAGCCAACAGACGAGAATGTCACAACGAATGATTGGACGATTTGGGCATATGAGCATATGTATACGCGAAAAGACACAAGTCAATTAACGAAAGACTTTTTAGCCTATATCTTATCAGATGAAGTGCAAAAAAATATTGTCGGTGATTTAGGCTATATTCCAGTGTCGAGTATGAAAGTTGAACGCGATTGGGAAGGTAATGTGGTGAATTAACCATCTTTACACAAAATTTACAAAGTTAGCAAAAAATTTACATGTTATTAAAATCAAATTGATATTCGCTTAGTAGACTGTATAGGTATGTTAAAGGACCAAGGAGGAATCATCTGTGGAAGATGTAAAAAAAGCACTAGTAACTAAATCCAAGCGCTCGAAAATGGAACAACGTGGAAAGTTTATCAGCTTTTTATGTATTGCATTGATTGTAGTGGTTGTTTTAGCAATATTTTATTTTGTTGCCAGCAAAGGGTTAGCGACCTTTTTTGTTGATAAAATCAATGTTTTTGATTTCTTATTTGGAACAAATTGGAATCCGAGCGCACTCGGACCTGATGGAAAACCAATGGTAGGAGCCCTACCAATGATCGCGGGTTCGTTTATCGTTACTTTTTTATCTGCGATCATTGCAACACCTTTTGCCATCGGAGCAGCTGTGTTCATGACAGAAATCTCTCCGAAAAACGGAACAAAGATTTTACAACCGGTCATTGAACTGCTTGTAGGTATTCCTTCAGTTGTTTATGGTTTTATCGGTCTATCCGTCATCGTTCCATTCATTCGTGGCATTTTTGGCGGAACTGGTTTTGGTATTTTAGCCGGAACATTTGTGTTGTTCGTAATGATCTTACCAACGGTTACGACGATGACAGTCGATGCGTTAAAAGCCGTACCAAGACACTATCGTGAAGCTTCCCTTGCGTTGGGCGCAACGAGATGGCAAACCACATATAAAGTAGTCTTACGTGCAGCAATTCCTGGGATCTTGACAGCTATCGTCTTTGGGATGGCTCGTGCCTTTGGTGAAGCCTTAGCGATCCAAATGGTTATCGGTAATGCGGCATTGATGCCAACAAGCTTTACCACTCCAGCTGCAACGCTGACATCGATCTTGACGATGGGTATCGGTAATACGATCATGGGTACCGTTGAAAACAACGTGTTATGGTCTTTAGCCTTGATCCTACTCTTGATGTCATTATTCTTTAATATCGTTATCCGCTTGATTGGTAAGAAGGGAGAATTGAAATAATGAATGCAAAACGTTCTGATAAAATAGCAACAGGTGTCTTATATGTGATTTCAGGCATCATCGTCCTGATCCTCGCTGCGTTGCTTCTTTATATTTTAGTTCGCGGTATCCCGCATATCTCATGGTCATTCTTGACTGAACCATCAAAAGCGTATCAAGAAGGTGGCGGGATCGGTATCCAATTATTCAACTCCATCTATTTACTGATCATCACGATGATCATCAGTTTTCCGATTTCACTCGGTGCAGGGATCTATTTATCTGAATATGCAGGGAAGAACTGGTTGACAGATGTGATCCGCACATCCATCGAGATTCTTAGCTCATTGCCTTCTGTTGTTGTCGGTTTATTTGGATTCTTGGTTTTCGTTATCCAATTCCAATATGGGTTCTCGATCATTTCAGGTGCGTTGGCATTGACAGTATTCAACTTGCCTTTATTGACTCGTACGGTCGAGGAATCTTTACAAGCTGTCCATTATACCCAACGTGAAGCTGGTTTAGCTCTAGGATTGTCTCGCTGGGAAACAGTGCTTCGTGTCGTCGTTCCAGAAGCGACACCAGGTATTTTGACAGGGGTCATCTTGAGTTCTGGTCGTATTTTCGGTGAGGCCGCAGCGTTGATCTATACCGCTGGTCAAAGTGCGCCAGCCTTAGATTTTACTAACTGGAATCCATTTAGCATTTCAAGCCCGATCGGTATCTTCCGACAAGCTGAAACACTAGCTGTCCACATTTGGAAAATCAATACAGAAGGAACAATGCCCGATGGTGTTTCCGTTTCAGCAGGAGCTTCTGCAGTATTGATCATCGCTGTGTTACTATTCAACTTTGGTGCTCGAGCAATTGGGAAACGTCTGCACCGTAAAATGACTTCAGCTTAAGGAGAAGAAGCAGAATGAAAGAATATAATATGAATGAAACCAACATCATCAAAATGGGCGCTGAAAAAGATATCGCGCTACATACAGATGATTTGCATGTATGGTATGGCGATAACGAAGCCATTAAAGGTGTCAATCTTGAATTTGAAAAGAATAAAATCACTGCATTGATCGGACCATCAGGGTGTGGGAAATCCACTTATCTACGTTCATTGAATCGAATGAACGATGGGATCGCAAACACGAAGATCACTGGAAAGATCATGTATAAAGATGTGGATGTCAATGCACCACAAATCGATGTTTATGAAATGCGTAAACGAATCGGTATGGTGTTCCAACGTCCGAATCCTTTTAGTAAATCGATCTATGACAATATTACGTTTGCCTTGAAACAGCATGGTGAGAAAAACAAACAAAAACTAGATGAGATCGTCGAAACTAGTTTGAAGCAAGCGGCATTATGGGATCAAGTCAAAGATAGTTTGAATAAAAGTGCTTTGGCGTTATCAGGTGGACAACAGCAACGTCTTTGCATCGCTCGCGCAATCGCGATGAAACCAGATATTTTATTGCTTGATGAACCAGCGAGTGCGTTAGACCCGATTTCAACTGGGACTGTCGAAGAAACGTTAGTCAACTTAAAAGAAGATTATACGATTATTATTGTGACTCACAATATGCAACAAGCTGCCCGAATCAGTGATTACACTGCGTTCTTCTATCTTGGAAATGTGATCGAGTATGACAAGACGAATAAGATATTTACTAGACCTAAGATTCAGGCAACTGAAGATTATGTGTCCGGTCATTTTGGTTAAGACGGAGGACTTGCTATGACAAAAGAAATTATTTCATCAAAAGATCTTCATCTGTATTATGGGGAAAAAGAAGCCTTGAAAGGCATTGATCTAAGTTTCAATAAAGGCGAGATCACTGCGATGATCGGACCATCTGGTTGTGGGAAATCTACTTATTTACGTTCATTGAATCGTATGAATGATTTGATCCCTGGTGTAACGATCACTGGTAGTGTCGTATACAAAGGCAATGATATTTACAGTCCTAAAACAGATATCGTTGGACTGCGTAAAGAAATCGGTATGGTGTTCCAACAACCAAATCCTTTTCCATTTTCAATCTATGAAAATGTCATTTATGGGTTGAAAATCAAAGGTGAAAAAGACAAAAAAGTGTTAGACCAAGTAGTAGAAGAAAGCTTGAAAGCAGCATCTGTTTGGGAAGATGTCAAAGATAAATTGCATAAAAGTGCGTTGTCTTTATCAGGGGGACAACAACAGCGAGTGTGTATCGCCCGCGTGCTAGCTGTCAATCCAGAAATTATTTTATTAGATGAGCCTACTAGTGCCTTAGATCCAGTCTCTACTGGTAAAATAGAAAGTATGTTATTAGAGTTAAGAGAACGTTATACGATGATCATCGTGACTCACAATATGTCACAAGCATCCCGTATCTCAGACAAAACAGCTTTCTTCTTAGATGGCAATTTGATCGAGTTTAACAATACGAAAAAAATATTTATGAATCCAGATAAAAAAGAAACGGAAGATTATATCTCAGGACGATTTGGATAAGGAGGAAAGAGGATGTTACGAACACAATTTGAAGAAGAATTATTGAACCTTCATAATCAATTTTACGAAATGGGCATGATGGTTAGTAATGCGGTGCATAAATCAGTGCGCTCTTATACAAAACACGACAAAGTTCTTGCAAAAGAAGTAATTGAAAATGACATTATGATCAATGATATGGAAACACGATTAGAGAAAAAAAGTTTTGAAATGATTGCTTTGCAACAACCGGTGACAACTGATCTACGAACGATCATCACAGTCATGAAAGCAAGTTCAGATTTAGAGCGTATGGCCGACCACGCAGTTTCTATCGCTAAATCAACGATTCGTCTTAAGGGAGAAACAAGAATTCCTGAAATCGAAAAAGAAATCTCTGATATGTCTGATTATGTCAAAAAAATGGTAGATAATGTCTTAGTCGCTTACGTTAAAACAGATGAAAAGGACGCACGTACGATTGCAAATATGGATCATCGTGTCAATGAATCCTTCAATCGGATCTACAATGCAACGATCAAAAATATGCAATCAAATCCCGAAACTGTCATCAGTGGAACAGACTATGTCAACGTAGCAAGTTATTTAGAGCGGATCGGTGATTACGTAACAAATATCTGTGAATGGATCGTGTATCTAGCTACAGGTAAAATCACTGAGTTGAACACAAATCATAACGAAGAGACTAATCAAAGATAAAAATCATTCGCTGATTTTTGTCAAATGCTGATCAGTATTTCTGAGAAATAAGCGCCAACTTCCGAAAAGAGAGATATATTTTTGGAAGTTGGCTTTTTTATTAATATAGAAGACAATTATTCGAGATTTGGCGATGATTAATTGTTTGTTGTTATCCATTCCATCAATTTTAAGGATCAGGTACATTAGACATCCTGTTACTTCTAAAAATGAATAAACGGTGTTCAAGAAGCAACACTTCGGACATAAGGCAAAAAAATCAAAAATGAAAAAGCCATTTTCGATTTTTCTGCCTTCTGCCTTAGTGCTGATCGCTTCTTTCGCAACCTCAGAAAGGAAGGCGTATGCAGAAAAAAAATCGATTATTGATCAAATGTTTGATTCTTTGTAGTTGTTTTGTGGCCGCATGGGTAATCCAACATGCCACTGAATGGTACGAAGACCCAATCATGCAAGTACAGCAAGTATCGCTAGAAAATGAACAACAAGTAATCAAAGGAGAATTGATGAATACGCAAGCGAAAGGAACAGAACTGACTCTGTTTATTCCGCACCAAGAAAATCAGATCGAACATGCAAAAGCTAAGACGAATCAACTTTATCTCGTACGTAAAATTGGAGATGAGTGGCAGATACTCAGCAAAAAAAATGACGGCTGGTTATTCCTTTTTACCAGTTTATTTATCTGTTCACTCTTATTCGTAGGCGGAAAAGCAGGCGTATTCACTTTGATCAGTGTAGGACTCAATCTCTTGTTATTGATTTTACTTCTTCAGGGTTTCACGCAGACTCAAGGGATATCATTGGTGATGACGAGCATCCTTTTTGTCTTTCTAGGAACGATCATTTGCGTTCTTGCCTTAGATGGTTGGCAACAAGGTGGACTGATAAAAATCGTCGCAACGATGACGAGTGTAGGTGTAGCTTTTCTAATTTGTTTGTTCGCAATGGATTATTTGAACGATCGAGGATTACGGTATGAGGAAATGAGTTACTTGACTCGACCGTATCGTTCCGTTTTTTTAGCTAGTTTATTAGTAGGGATGACTGGTGGTGTGTTGGATACAGTTGTCACAGTCACGACTACTTTAGATGAGTTGGTGAGTAAACAACCAAAAATAACGGTGAAACGATTGTGGCAGTCTGGTCAAATGGTGGGACAAGATGTAATTGGCTCCATGACGAATATCTTACTATTCGTATACGTCAGTGGGACGATCCCGATGTTACTTGTATACTTTAACAATGGTTGGCCCTTGAGAGATGCAATTGAGTTGCACCTCTCGTTGGAATTGCTACGTGTGATCAGCGGAAGTCTAGGTATTGTCCTTTCAATTCCCATTACACTTTTCTGCTATTTAGGCCATTTGAAGTATCGGAGGGCGATTTGATGAATGTACTTTTGCTCTTAGCGCTTCTCTTAGTGCTATTGATTTTACTGGTTGGTGGGAAAAATGGGTTTTATACGATCTTAGGGCTGTTCATTAACGTCCTATTGTTTTTCCTTCTATTGCTCCTGTATCATTTTCGTTTGCCAATATTACCAAGTGCCATCGTGATTTTTTTGTTGATCACCAGTGTCACATTGTTTTTTGTTAATGGCTACAATCTTAAAATGAAAGCAGCTTTTCTTAGTGTATTACTTTTTTTAGTGGTTTTCTTAGTGGTGACTCCGTTTCTTTCTGAATTAGCGATCCAAGGGTTTACAAGGATTGAATTAGATGAGCTGACAGGGTTCGATTTGCACGTACCCTTGGATTTTTTCGCATTGACACGAGCAATTTTATTGATCAGTGTGAGTGGAGCCGTGTTAGACGCAAGTGTATCTATCGCTAGTGCGACCTATGAAGTATACGCCACAGATCCATTACAAAGCTATCGTGAATTAATAAAATCGAGTATACGGATCGGTAGAAAAATTTTAGCTACAACCGTAACGACCTTGGTTTTTGCTTTTATGGGAAATTGTTTAGCCCTGATATTATGGTTTATTGATCTAGAGTTGTCTTTTGGCCAGTTGATCAACGAAAAAACTTTCGTTTTGGAGTATGTGACTGTAGTGGTCACGACAAGTGCAGCGATCCTTGTTTTACCGATAACATCAGTCATTTCTTCAATTTTATTCACTCGACAGAAAAAATCATCCTAAGAATGAGAGAAAGTTACAACTTAAGTCCTATGACTTTTTCTTCAAATCATTGCATAATGTGTATGTAAGGAAAAGCTTGCAAACAATTTTTGCTATAAGGAGGCAATTTCCATGAAAGAAAGAGAACGTATTTTAGAATTAGTTAAAAAAGGCATCCTTTCAACTGAAGAAGGTTTAGACCTATTGGAGAGTATGGCAACTGAAAAAGATGAAAAGCAAATCGCAAAAGAGGCAGATCGTGTACATGCTGATCGTAAAGAAAAAGATCAAGCAAGCCGTTTGATCGATGAACTTGAAAATGGTCAAGCTGAACGTGAAGCAGTAGAACCAGATCCGAGACAAAAAGAACAAGAAGACAAAGAGAATCTAGAAAAAATCTTAGATGAATTGGCGACTGAAGCGAACAAAACTTCTGCGCATTTAGATGAGGTCAACGCAAAACTTTTTGAAAATAAAATTGCACGCAATGAAAAACAGGAAACATTGATGCAATTGAATACAAAAGAAGAGTTGGATCAACTAACAGAAGAAGAATTGACACAACGTCAACAATTGGAGCAAGAAGTCAAAGAACTTGAAGAAGCTGGAGATCTCTTATCTGAAGAACGGATCAAGCTTGAAGCTGAATTAAAAGATATCCGTAAAAACCAATGGTCTGAGAAAAAAGACACCTTTGCTGAGAAATTTGACTTGCCAGAAGATTGGAAAGAACAAGCAAATGACACATTGAACCAAGTCGGCGAAAAAATGACTGAAGCTGGAAGTCAACTAGGTAAATTCTTAAAGAAAACCTTCCAAAATGTTTCTGTCACAGTGAATGACAATATGGAATGGAAAGATGTCAGCTTGCGAGTACCTGGCATCGCTACAACTAAATTTGAACACGAATTTTACTATAGCGCACCACAAGCAAGTATTATCGACATCAAAGCGGCAAATGGGAATGTAACCTTGAAAACTTGGGATAGCGAAGACGTAAAAGTCGAAGCGAAAATCAAGCTTTATGGAAAAATGGGTGCAGAGCCTTATGAAGCATTTGCTGAACGCAGCCAGATCGAAGTCAATGAAGAACATATTTCTTTCCAAATCCCGAACAAACGTGTACGTGCCGATTTAGTCTTCTACTTACCAAAACGCACGTATGACCATACAGCAATCAAATTACTCAATGGTAATATTGTAGTTGAAGACTTAGATGTAAAAGATATTTACATGAAATCAACAAACGGCAATATCTTGGTTGACCAAATGGCTGCAACGATGCTTGAGATTGGTGGAGTCAACGGGAATATCGATGTCCGTAATGGAGATATTTTAGATTCAATCATTGAAACAGTCAACGGTACAGTTACTTTTGGCGCAACACCAGAAAACTTAGCGATTTCATTAGTCAATGGGGATGTTCGTCTGACAGTGAAAGAAGATCGTTTGAAGAAAATCGAAGCAAGCTCAGTCAATGGTAACGTAAAAGTTGCATTGCCAACAACCATCGGTATGGACGGTCATGCAAAAACAAGTTTAGGTAGTATCAATAGCCGCCTGTCTGATTATGAAGTGATCCGTGAAAAGAAAGAGCGCACGAATCAAATGTTAGAATTCCGTCGCGTTTCTGAAAATGAAATGGCGAAAATCGAATTGTCTACTACAACAGGTAGTATCTATTTAAAAGATACAGATAAATAATTTTTTCGCTTCGACCTTCTGAAAGAAGAAGGCGAAGCGAAAATCATACTTATAAGAAACAAACAATAGGTTTATTATTCCAATAAATCTTCCGGAGTAAGATTGTTTTAGCATCTTTCTTCCATTAAAATAGGAGAACAGAGGTGAAAGAAAATGAAAAAAAAGTTGACAAAATCAAATAAAAATATTGTATTGACTGGTACTTTAGCCGGGATTGCTGAATATCTTGGGATTGATCCAACAGTTGTTCGTGTCATTTACGTCTTCTTGAGTTTAGTTGCATTCGGAAGCCCAATTATTTTATACATTCTGTTGGCTTTACTTGTGCCTTCAGGAAAGAATAATCAACGTCGTTATGGACATGACAACGACTATTATCAAAAAAACAACTACAGAGAACAAACGAATAAACGAAAAGAGGCAGAGAAAATCAACGATGACGAATGGAGTGACTTTTAATGTCTTATCTTCAACGTATTGTTGTTAGTACGCTGACGTTTATCTCTCTGGCAGTTATTTTTCCAAATATGATATTTGTGAATAGTATTTGGACCGCAGTTGTGGCGAGTTTTGTTCTTTCTGTGCTGAATCTATTAGTCAAGCCATTCATTATGTTTTTATCGATCCCCTTTACCTTGTTGACGTTTGGATTATTCACTTTTGTGATCAACGCATTGATTTTACAAATGACCTCCTTCTTTGTCGGAGCAGCTAATTTTAGCTTTTCATCATTTGGATCAGCTATAATGATTGCAGTGATCATGTCATTCGTAAATATCATCGTTAGCAATCGTAATATGAACAGGAATCGTTAGAAAACAATGCAAAGGACAATAAAGCACAATCAAATAAGTGGAAAGAGGAAGTGGCAATTGTCGCTTCCTCTTCTTATTTCTAAAGAAATGATAGCGATTTCTTGATCGGTGCTTGCCATAAAAAACGAGTGTAATGAAAAGGATATCCCTTGTTTTTTTTATTGGTAGTACTTTTATCGATAGAATGATAAAATAAAAGAGAACAGTTTAATAGAAATGAGGTATACGAATGGCAGAAATGGTAAAAGTTAGCCAATTAGTAGAAAAACTATCATTAGAAATCGTCACTGGTGACGAACAAAGTTTAAATCGTGTCATCGTAACTGGTGATATCTCCAGACCTGGACTGGAATTGACCGGTTATTTTAATTATTATTCTCATGATCGACTACAATTATTTGGAAGCAAAGAAATCAGCTTCGCAGAGCGGATGATGCCAGAAGAGCGTTTGATGATCATGCGTCGTTTATGCAGTGAAGACATGCCAGCCTTTATCATCTCTAGAGGTTTAGCTGCACCGGAAGAAATGATTCAAGCTGCGAATGAACATGGCATGGCTGTCTTGAGGTCGCCGATCTCAACCTCACGTTTACTTGGTGAATTATCGAGTTATTTAGATGGACGATTAGCACCTAGGACAAGTGTTCACGGCGTCTTAGTCGATGTCTATGGATTAGGTGTCTTGATCCAAGGAGATAGTGGAATCGGTAAAAGTGAAACAGCATTAGAACTGATCAAAAGAGGCCACCGATTGATTGCAGATGATCGAGTGGATGTATATCAACAAGATGAGCTAACCGTTATTGGTGAACCACCGAAAATCCTTGAACATCTGATTGAGATTCGCGGAATCGGGATCATTGATGTGATGAATCTTTTTGGTGCCAGTGCAGTCAGAGGATCGATGCAAGTCCAATTAGCTGTCTACTTAGAAGCTTGGGCAAAAGAGAAAAAATACGATCGCTTAGGATCTGAAGACACTTCTGTTGAAATTGCGGAAGTAGGTATTCCGCAAATCAAAATACCTGTGAAAACTGGACGAAATGTCGCGATCATCATTGAAGTTGCTGCGATGAATTTCCGTGCGAAAACGATGGGATTCGATGCAACGAAGACATTTGAAGAAAGATTGAGCCGTTTGATCGAAGAAAATTCAAACGGACAATAGCTAGGAGTGAAAGTATGATTGCACAAATCAATCGGGTCGCTTTTGACCTTTTAGGCGTTCCTATTTACTGGTACGCATTGATCATTGTTTCAGGCATTATCATCGCCATGTGGTTAAGTAGTCGAGAAGCAGTAAGAGTAGGAATGAAAGCAGAAGACGTCACTGACTTTATGTTATGGGGATTACCGCTATCGATCATTGGCGCACGCTTGTATTACATCTTGTTCGATTTACCACAGTATATTGCAAATCCGATCCAAATATTCAATATCCGTTCAGGCGGACTAGCGATTTATGGTGGTCTGATTGCAGGAGGTATCACATTATATTTTTACACGAAATATCACTTCATTGATGTCTGGACGTTCTTGGACATTGCTGCACCTAGTGTTTTATTAGCACAAGCAATTGGGCGCTGGGGAAATTTCATGAACCATGAAGCATTTGGACCAGATACAACAAGGAGTTTCTTAGAAAGTCTATATTTACCGAATTTTATTATTGATAATATGTATATCGATGGGATCTATCGACAGCCAACTTTCCTTTATGAATCGGTGTGGAGCCTTATTGGCGTGATCATCCTCTTATCACTACGGAAAAAAACGCATCTTTTGAAAAAAGGGGAAATCGCACTGATTTACTTGATATGGTATAGTTTTGGTCGTTTCTTCATCGAAGGAATGAGAACGGATAGTCTTTACCTTTTAGATACGATCCGTGTGTCACAGCTTTTATCTGCTGTGCTATTCATTGGAGCAATCGTTCTATTCATCTGGCGTCGGAAAAAAGGCAACTTACCAGATTACGACCGATCTTTAGGAAAAAATCAATTCATTATCTAAAGTCCAAGTCGAAAAAAATGAAAAAATTTGCAGGAGTGGTAAAATGAAATATAGGGTAGCGGTTTTAGGTGCTGGCTCGTGGGGAACAGCATTAGCACAAGTGCTTGCTGAAAATGGTCATGACGTTCGACTCTGGAGTCACCGTGCTTCACAGGTTAATGAAATCAACCAAAAGCATACCAATGAGCGTTATTTACCAAAACACCAATTACCCAAAACGATCATCGCATATTCGGACATGGCGAAGGCTGTTTCTGATGTAGATGCTGTTTTGTTCGTAGTACCGACTAAGGCGATTCGTTCTGTATGTCAAGAACTCGTTGAGGTCTTGCAAACAAAACCAGTGATCATCCATGCAAGTAAAGGCTTAGAACAAGGAACACACAAGCGGATCTCAGAAGTCCTAGCAGAAGAGATTCCAGCAGAAAAGAGACAAGCAATCGCTGTTTTATCGGGCCCAAGTCATGCAGAAGAAGTGGCTCGTCACGATATTACGACGATCACTGCTGCGAGTACAGAGGCAGATGCTGCTAAATTTGTTCAAACACTATTTTTGAATCATTATTTCCGAATCTATACGAATCCTGATGTCATTGGGGTTGAAATGGGTGCTGCTTTAAAAAACATTATTGCAATCGGTGCAGGTGCAATCCATGGCTTAGGCTTTGGGGATAATGCAAAGGCAGCTATCATGACAAGAGGATTAGCAGAAATCAGCCGTTTAGGTGTTGCTATGGGAGCAAACCCGTTGACCTTCATCGGACTGAGCGGTGTCGGTGATTTGATTGTCACTTGTACAAGTATCCACTCGAGAAATTGGCGTACCGGTAATCTGCTTGGACAAGGCCATGAATTAAGCGAAGTCTTAAATAATATGGGCATGGTCGTGGAAGGTGTCCAGACGACACGTGCCGCTAAAGAGTTAGCTGAGACCATGGGGATCGAGATGCCGATCACTCAAACAATTTATGAAGTGCTATATGAGCACAAGAACATAAATGAAGCAGCGACAGAGATCATGTTGCGCGATGGTAAAAAAGAGAATGAATTTCACTAACATTTTTAAGGGAGAGAAAAAAATGAAAGTAAAAAAAGCAGTGATTCCAGCAGCAGGTTTAGGAACAAGATTTTTACCTGCAACAAAAGCGATGGCAAAAGAAATGTTGCCGATCGTTGATAAACCAACGATTCAATTTATCGTAGAAGAAGCGTTAAAATCAGGGATTGAAGACATTTTGATCGTGACAGGGAAAGCAAAACGCCCAATTGAAGATCACTTTGACTCAAATATCGAATTAGAAACGAACTTAGGCGAAAAAGGAAAAACTGAATTACTGAAATTAGTAGAAGAAACAACGGATGTAAACCTTCATTTTATTCGTCAATCACATCCTAAAGGGTTAGGACACGCGGTTTTACAAGCAAGAGCATTTATCGGCAATGAACCGTTTGTTGTCATGTTAGGCGATGACATCATGGAAGATGAAATCCCATTGACACAACAACTGATCGACGATTATGAGCGTACACATGCTTCAACGATCGCCGTGATGCAAGTTCCACATAAAGATACATCTAAATATGGAATCATCAATCCAGGGGAAGAATTAGAAGACGGCTTATTCAATGTCAAAGATTTTGTTGAAAAACCTGAACCAAGCAAAGCACCAAGTGATTTAGCAATTATTGGACGCTATTTATTGACACCCGAGATCTTTGATGTCTTAGCAGAGCAAAAACCAGGTGCAGGTAATGAGATCCAATTGACCGATGCAATCGATACATTGAATAAGACACAACGCGTATTCGCACGTAAATTTACGGGTAAACGTTACGATGTCGGCGACAAATTTGGTTTTATGAAAACAAGTATCGAATATGGATTGACGCATCCAGAAGTGGGTGGCCCATTAAGAGAATATATTCTATCATTAGGCAAGTCTTTAGCAGCAGAGACGCCTTCATCTTTCAATCAATCAACAGAAACTTCTGAACCAACTAACAAAAAGTAAACAAGCGAGATGCTTCAGCTGCTGATCAAAATGTAGGTAGTTGAAGCTTTTTGCTATTTTTTATTTGTTTAAAAAATATGAAAATGCTATCCTTATAGCAAGAAGAGGAGAAGGAGGCTTGATTATGACAGTTGGAGAAATTGCTGGCTTGATTGCAGCAATTGCTTTTGCAATACTTGTGGTCTTTCTAGTACGTGTATTGATTCGATTAGCAAAAACGATTGAAAAAGCAGAACAAACAGTAACAGAAGCAAACACAACGATTGAAGTCGTTACAAAAGATGTTGATCTTTTATCGAGACAAGTCGAAGGCTTGTTAGTGAAAAGCAACGAATTATTGAATGATATCAACGGAAAAGTAGCAACGATCGATCCTTTATTTACAGCTGTCGCTGATTTGAGCGAGAGTGTATCAGAATTGAATTCTTCAAGCAAACACATCGTTACAAAAGTTGGTGGCATCGGTAAAACAACAGCAAAAGCAACTGTTGCCAGCAAAGTCGGTGGGACTGCAGTGAAATTCTTTAAACATAAAAAAACAACAACAGATACGACAGGAGGAAAATAATCATGGCAAAAAAAGGTGGATTTTTACTAGGTGCAGTGATTGGTGGTACAGCCGCAGCAGTGGCAGCATTACTACTTGCACCAAAATCAGGCAAAGAATTACGTGATGAACTAGCAGCACAAGCGGATGATTTTCTAGATATGGCTTCTGATTATACAGAGATGGCAAAAGAAAAATCAACTGAATTGACAAGTATCGCAAAAGACAAAGCACATGATCTTTCACAACAAGCAGGCGATTTAGCTGGTAATGTCAAACAAACAGTCTCAGACGCAATAGCTGATGCAGGAGATGAATCAGAAGATATTTTAGTGACATTGAAAGAACAATCAGCTGATTTATCTGATCGTTTCAAAAAATCTGCTGCTGATTTAGGCGACACAGCAGCAGCTGCGAAAGAAGACATCATGATCGACATCAAAGATACAGCAGACCAAGCAGGTAGCACTGTAAAAGAAGGCATCGACGAGGCAAAACCAGTTGCTGAAGATGCAAAAATCTTGTCTGAAATGGCAAAAGAAGATGCAGCTACTGCGAAAGAAGATCTAAAAGATACATTTAAATAAGCAACACTAAAAAGTGAGCAAGAAAAGGCACGATCAGGAAACAACCTGATTCGTGTCCTTTTTTCTCTAATCTTACGAGGAGAGGATAGTGTAAATGATTGAGATCAAGAAAAGCGATTCCGAAGAAACAGAAAAGAAAATCATTGGTCTGCTGAACGAACAATATATGCAATCATTTTCTACAAATGAACACTTAACAACTCAAACCATTTCAATCAGTGCATCTAAGGATGAGAAGTGGATCGGTGGCGCAGTGGCATCTTTATTTGGAAATACCTTGCATCTATCATTGCTCGGCGTAGATCAATCGTACCGTCACGAAGGCATCGGATCGCGATTAATAGAAGCGGTTCAACAAACAGCATTGGAAAATCAGTGCTTATATATGACCGTCAATACGCAAGACTATCAAGCTCGAAAATTCTATGAAAGACATGGTTTTGAAGTATTTGCTTCGGTGGAAAACATGCCTTTTGTTGGGACGACTAAATTCTATTTGAAGAAGCAATTAACAAATGAATAGGTATCGACAACTAACTGATGCCAGAGAAGCAACTCAAAAAATAAGCGATAACCCGAAAATAGTTCTCTACTTTGGGGTTATCGCTTATTTACAGGTCAAAACGCTTCTTTCACAATCTCGATAAATGGTGTTCAAGAAGCTGACCTTCAACATTAAGCTGAGAAATCAAAAAATATGGAAAGCTATTTTCTGATTTCCCAGCTTACTGCTCAGGTCAAAACACTTCTTTCACAACCTAGATAAACGGTGTTCGAAAGCCAGCTCCTTCAATATTAAGTCAAAACTTGAAAAAATATGAGAAGCTATTTTCCCAAGTTCTGCCTTAATACTCGGAGCAGAACGGCTTTCTCACAACCTTACTCCACCACTAATAATTCTTTTGGTGTTGTTGTAAATGGGATACAACCGTCACTTGTGACATAGACGCAATCTTCGATTCTTACGCCAACTTGATCAGGGATATAAATACCTGGTTCTAATGAGAAGCACATGCCTTCTTCGATCACTAGATCATTGCCTGCAACTAGTGAGGGATATTCATGGACCGTCGTACCAATACCATGACCTAGACGATGATTGAAGTATTCGCCGTAGCCATAGCTTTCAATGACGTTACGTGCGACTTGATCAAGTTCAGCGGCTGTGACGCCTGGACGAACAGCTTCTTGGGCTGCCAATTGGGCTTCAAGAGTGATCTGGTAGATTTTCTCTTGAAATTCGGTTGGTTTTTTGTAGGCAACTGTTCGTGTCGCATCACTACAATAGCCATCCCATACGACGCCTAGATCGAACAAGACAAGTTCATTTGGTTGGATCGTGGTACTTCCAGGTGTTCCATGAGGGCTTGCTGCATTTGTCCCCGCTAAAACTAGCGTGTCAAAAGACATTTGAGATACCCCTTGTTTTTTTAGTTGATATTCGATTTCAGCAATAATCGCTTGTTCCGTTACGCCTTCTTTGATGGAGCGAAAACCGATCTCAAAAGCTACATCTGCCCATTTCCCTGCCGCAATCAGTTGCTCTTTTTCTTTTGTTGTTTTGATCAATTGCAGACGTTGGATGACCGGAGTCAGGTCAGCAAATCGGACACTGCTTGTCATTTGTTGCGATAACGCGTCAAAGCGATCAACCGTCAACGCATTTTTTTCGATCCCAATCGTTTTTATTTGTGGATAACGGGTGCGGATCTCTTGCCCGATCAATAGCCAAGGATCTTCACTATCAAGATAACCTCGGACATCATAGGCCCAAGAACTATTTTGTGCATCTTCTACTTCTAACGCTGGTGTAAACAAGAAAGGATCTTGATCAAGTGGAAGAAATAGAGCTAGTACACGTTCGTGGGGTTCACTTTCATAACCAGCAAAATAGGCGATATGACCTGGATCACTGATATAAGCAAGGTCGATTTCTTTTTGAGCCATCCATTGGCGTAATTCATTGATTTTTTCAAGATTCATTTGGACATCCTTCTTTCGCATTTATGGCATGTTTCGATAATTCATTGTACCACTCTTGTAAAAAAAGACCAATTGACTAAAAGTGAAAAAGGTGATTTTTTTCATGAAAACGCTAGTAAAACGGTTGCAATTTCTGTCAATCTTTGATATCCTGTTTTAGAAATGTAAATCGTATTTTCAGAAAAGATATAAAAACAGAATAGGAGAACAACGATGGAAAAACAAACTATCACTATTTATGACGTAGCGAGAGAGGCAAATGTTTCGATGGCTACTGTTTCACGTGTTGTCAATGGGAATCCAAATGTAAAACCAGCTACAAGAAAAAAAGTATTGGAAGTCATTGACCGCTTAGATTATCGCCCAAATGCTGTAGCTCGTGGTCTTGCAAGTAAAAAAACAACGACGGTTGGGGTCATCATCCCAGATGTCAGCAATATGTTCTTTGCTTCATTAGCACGTGGGATCGATGATGTGGCAACGATGTACAAATATAATATCATTTTGGCAAATTCAGACGGAAATGACCAAAAAGAAGTCAACGTACTGAACAATCTTTTAGCCAAACAAGTTGACGGTGTGATTTTCATGGGGCATCATATCACAGATGAGATCCGTGGCGAATTCTCACGTTCAAAAACTCCAGTTGTCTTAGCTGGTTCGATCGATCCAGACGAACAAGTAGGAAGTGTCAACATCGACTATACTTCAGCGACAAAAGATGCAGTGACTAAATTAGCTAAAAACGGCAATAAAAAAATTGCCTTTGTGAGTGGCGCATTGATTGACCCGATCAATGGCCAAAACCGTTTGAAAGGCTACAAAGAAGCGTTGAAAGAAAACGGACTGACTTATAGCGAAGGTTTGATCTTTGAATCAAGCTATAATTTTAGAGATGGCTTATCATTAGTAGAACGTATCCACAATAGTGGAGCAACTGCTGTTTATGTAACGGATGATGAACTAGCAATCGGTATTTTAGATGGCTTGATTGACCGTGGTGTCAAAGTACCAGAAGAATTTGAGATCATCACAAGCAACAACTCTTTATTGACTGAAGTTGCTCGCCCACGCTTGACAAGTATTACGCAACCATTATATGACTTAGGTGCGGTATCAATGCGTCTATTGACAAAAATGATGAACAAAGAAGAAGTAGAAGAAAAAACAATCATCTTACCATATGGAATTGAAGAAAAAGGTTCAACGAAATAAATCGATTGGGAGAAACATCAAGCGATTGATCGAATAAAACGATAACTAAAAGTAGCTGAAATGACAAAGAATAGTCGTTTTAGCTACTTTTTTGTGGAAATAGCAGGGTCAATGCTTCACCAAAGACAAGTAAAAACGTATAAAAAATGAGCCTGATCTTGATATCATTTATCAAGACCAGACTCATTTTTTTGAAAAAGAATAGTGGACTCAGATTGTTTTATTAATCGTCGTCTTTGTCATCCTCTTTGTTCTGGGGATTCTCACGTTCGAATGTTCCGACAGTGTTCCAGTAATCTTTATAATTTTCATCTGTTCCACCTACACCAAATTTAAAGGTGCTTTTCTCAGGACCATTTTTTGCCCAAAGAGACTCGACAGTTTTGCTAGGTGTATTGATCGATCTTCGGTCAACGGTCACTTTTCCAGGTAATTGTCCTGTAAAGGCAGAAACGTCTTCTTTCTTCACATCAGAAGCAAGTGTGAATTTCTGATCGGTACCAAAAATCGTTGGGTTTACTTGATACACTTGATTGATCAAGTTGGCTAAATATTTGGATGAACGCAATCTTGCTTGGGCATCCATTCCGGTATTATCATCGTGTCCTGCCCAACTACTGATCGTGACAGATGGTGTAGAGACAACCAACCATGAATCTCGGTAATCATTCGTTGAACCAGTTTTACCGATCCAGTCTGCTTGGCCTAAGCTACCATTGAGACTAGTGATATCATCTTTGAATGGTGTGGTGATTTTTTCATTGATAACGCTACGCAACATATCATTGACGATCGAAGCTGCGGCTTCGGAAAAGACACGCACTGGTTTAACTTCGTGTTGATAAATAACATTTCCATCATTATCAGTGATCGCATCAATGATATATGCTTGCTGGAATTCGCCATTATTTGCTAATGCCTGGAAGCCATTGGTTTGTTGAAGAGTAGTGACATCGACTGTTCCCAGTGGTGCCGATTCAACGCCCCAGTTGGCATTCGCGGGATAGTTCATTTTTGCTAGATATGTCTCATAGGCGTATTGTTTTGATCCGCCATTGTTCAAAACATCTTGATATAAATGGTAAGCAGGGATATTGTTCGACCATTCCAATGATTCACGAATCGTTTGGAAAGTATTTGAGCCTTTATTCGTCGCATTGACGATGTCTTCACCGGCATTTGCGCCTTCTTGCCAAGTGGTTGCATAGTCAGAAACACGTGATTCTGAACCAACTAAGCCCATATCGATCGCTGGGCCATAAACCAACATCGGCTTGATCGATGAACCGGCTTGTCTTTGAGTATCAAAGGCATGATTATTTTGGTTCAGCGCATAATTACGACCACCGACAAATCCATAAACTCGCCCGGTTTTATTATCCATCAGAACATTACCGGTCTCAACAGGCGTGCCTTTCCCGTCATCAAGTAAGTAACCATAATTGGCAACACCTGCTTGCATCGCATCATAGATGCCTTTATCGATCGTTGAATGAATCGTGTAGCCTTGATTTTGGATCGTTTGTTCTGCACGTTGATAGTAGGCATTGTAGACGTCTGTATCGGATAGATCTGCGTTATCTTTTTCTCCCAATTGTCTAGCAATGATATCGGTCGCGGCATTCATGACTGTGTAATATAAGAAGTCACGGTCAGTTTGTTCTGCCACTTGTTGACCTAAGAAATCTTTTGTTAAGTCATAGGCTTTTGCTTCTTCATATTGTTCTTTTGTGATTTGGTGTTCACGATACATGCTAAATAGCACGATGTCTTTTCTTTCTAAGCCGGCAGTAAGGTCTTCTTTCAATGCACCTGTATTGGTATAAGGGCTATAGGTGATCGGACTTTGTGGCAAACCTGCGATAAATGCCGCTTGTGGTAAGGATAAATCGCTCGCATTGACACCGAAGATCCCTTGCGCAGCTTCTTGGACACCGGCAATATTTTGGCCTTTATTGTTTCTTCCGAAAGGCGAAACATTTAAATAAGTGGAGATGATTTCGTCTTTGGTAAAATGTTTCTCGACTTGAGCAGCTAATAAAATCTCATTTGCTTTACGCTTAAAGGTTGTTTCATCGGTCAAAATCTGTTGCTTGACTAACTGCTGTGTCAGCGTTGATCCTCCAGATGAGCCGATCCCAGTTGCTTCAGAGAAAAGTGCTCGGATCACCGCTTTAGGAACATAGCCTTTATGTTCTTCAAAATATTCATCTTCTGTGCTGATGATCGCAGATTTTAAATAAGGTGACATTTGATCTGAAGGTACAGTAGTCCGCATCAAATCAGTTTGGATCGTCGAGATCTCTGTATTATCGGCATAAACAAGTTTGGATGTTTCGGTTATATTGCCTAACTCAGATTGTAACTCAGATTTGGAAGGTAGCTTTGTATCTTCAACTAGATACGCAAAATAGCCGGCACCGACTCCCACACCTAATGCAGCGAATAGAATGATAAGAACCATGATAAAAACGGTTAATGATTGAAAAACGCGAAAAATGACCTTAGGAACAAACCACTTTTCTTTTGTTCGTCGTGCTTGTTTTCTTCGTGTATTATTACGTGGCAAAGGTTTCACCTCAACTAATGGTTTTATTTCGCTAATTATAGCAAATAATAGAACAAAAAAACAGACATGGCTTTTTTTGTGTCTTTTTTGACCTTTGGTTTGGAGAAAACATTAAAAATTCCTCTAGTTATTTTGTATCTGTTCGGATCATTGGACAGATTTCAAACTTTTCTTTCAAATCCGTTTCAGTTAAGATAAAAGGAGAGTGAACAAATCCATTCACTGAGTGACTAGCCGAGAAGGCTTTATAGGAGGAGTACGATGTTATTAGGTTCACATGTCAGTATGAGCGGTAAAAAGATGTTACTAGGTGCAGCAGAAGAAGCAGCCAGCTATGGTGCTTCTACCTTTATGATCTATACGGGCGCACCACAAAATACCCGTAGAAAACCAATTGAAGAAATGAATATTGAAGCTGGAAAACAATATATGGAAGAAAATGGACTGAAAAATATAGTGGTCCATGCACCGTATATCATTAATTTAGGAAATACAACGAAACCAGAGATGTTTCCTTTTGCTGTGCAGTTTTTAAGAGAAGAAATCGTTCGAGCGGAAGCATTAGGAGCAACTCAGATCACATTGCATCCAGGCGCACATGTCGGTGCTGGAGCAGAGGCAGGGATCGCAAGGATCATTGAAGGGCTAAATGAAGTCTTGACGAAAGAACAGACCGCACAAATCGCCTTAGAGACAATGGCAGGAAAAGGTACAGAGATCGGCAGAACGTTCGAAGAGTTGGCACAGATCATTGATGGGGTGACATTGAATGAAAAGCTATCAGTCACCTTTGACACGTGCCACACGAACGATGCCGGCTATGATGTAGCGAATGATTTTTATGGCGTGATTGAAACGTTTGATAAAGTGATTGGTTTAGATCGCTTAAAAGTACTACACATCAATGATTCCAAAAATCCACAAGGTTCACATAAAGACCGCCACGCCAATATCGGCTTTGGTACGATCGGTTTTGATGCATTGAATAAAATCGTCCATGAACCAATGTTCAAAGATGTTTCAAAGATTCTTGAAACACCATATGTCGGAAAAGATAAAAAATTGGCTTATGCCCCTTATGGGAAAGAAATCGCGATGTTCAAAGCTGAAACCTTTGATCCAGAAGTATTTCCAGAATTATTAGTAGATGTAGAAGCCTGAATAATCTGTAAAGGTTATTAGATAAAGAAAAAAGCCTAGATCACAAAAATATGTAAAAATATTTTTTGTTCATCTAAGCTTTTTTTGTTTAGTTTAAAACCTTTGATCAAGACAACTCTTGTAAACGTTGTTCATAGCGTTTATTTCCCTTATAAAGATCAACGATCGTCCAAGCGAGTAAGGCGAGAACTGCAACGATGATGATGTAAGCGATCCGATCAGCAAGGGCGATTGACGCAGTGGAAGCTTGATCACCAAAGAAAGCTTCGATTTGTCCTGGGAGTCCGCGCAAGTTTAAATACGTCAAACTGATGACAGAAAACCAACCAAGTATTTTGACAATCAGTGAATTTTTGAAACGGGCGCCCATTTCTGCTTGACTGTTGGTCATCATCAATAAAGGAATCATTGAAAAAGGTAAGGCAAAAGCTAAGAATACTTGGGACTCATTCATTAGATTGTTCAGCGCTGTATGTTCTTCGATCGTACCTTTGGAGCTAGTGAACAAGACACAAAGTAGTACTGGAATGACGGACAATAGTCGAGTGACTAAACGGCGTAACCAGATCGGCATGCGCATATGGATAAAGCCTTCCATAATGACTTGTCCAGTCAATGTACCGGTAATCGTTGAATTTTGACCAGAAGCAAGCAGTGCTACTGCAAATAAGGTTGATAAAATGCCTGATTTTGCTACGGCGATCAAGACGCCGTTACTCATCGCAGATGGATCGGAAAGTGCTTCATACAAACCAAAGAAAGAGGGATCTTGAACTGCACCAGTTTTAAAGACGGCAACCCCCATGATCAAAAGAAGTGCATTGACAACGAAAGCCATCGTTAATTGGATATTGGAATCCCATGTCGAGAAACGAACCGCTCTTGCAATATCTTCTGGATCTTTTCGATCGATCTCGCGGGTTTGAGAAACAGCAGAGTGCAAATAGAGATTATGGGGCATCACAGTTGCACCAATGATCCCTAAAGCTCCAGTCAATGGGGTCTCTCCGCCGATTTTTGGTTCTTCAGCAAATGTTTGGCTATTAGGGATAAAGCCTTTGAATAGACTACTCCAGTCAGGATTTGAAAGCGCCACTTGGTAGACAAAGACAAATAGGATAACGAAAATCAAACAGACGACTAACGCTTCGATTTTACGAAAACCGATCTTTGTCAAAAGAAGTAAAACAAATACATCCAAGACAGTAATAAAGACAGCTATTGCCAAAGGAATATCAAATAATAAATATAGAGCGATCGCTGCACCAATGACTTCAGCGATGTCTGTGGCCATGATCGCTAATTCGGTCAAGATCCAAAGAATGACACCTAACGTTTTACTCGTACGAGCACGAATCGCCTGTGCCAGATCCATTTGGCTGACGATCCCAAGTTTGGCAGCCATATATTGTAGTAACATAGCAATCAAGCTGGACATCAGAATAACTGACATCAATAAGTATTGGAAATTTTGCCCACCGGTGATCGATGTTGACCAATTACCTGGGTCCATATAGCCGACTGCTACGAGTGCACCAGGTCCGGAATAGGCTAGTAAGGTGCGAAAGAAACTTTTTCCTTTTGGTACTTTGACCGTACCGTTTACTTCTGAAAGGGATAACCCATTAGTGTGTTCAATCCATTTATGTTTATTCTCGTGATTATTCAAATGAAAACCACCCTTCTATTTCTTTTCGAATTCATTCTACACCCAGAGACGAAAAAATAAAAGAAAAAAATTCGGCTAACCTAAAAATTAAATGTGGCTTACTTTCTAAATGGGTGTATTTGTATAATCATGAAATAAAAATGCCTTTTTTTACATATTATTAAGAAAACGCCTTTCTTTTTTTTGTAAGTTTTAGTAAAATGAATCATTGAGAGCAATTAGGAAAAGGAAAGGAGAGATTTACATGGTATCAAACGGAATCGTTGTACTTATTGCAGTTATTGCATTGTTAATCGGCGCAGTCGGTGGATTCTTTCTTGCGCGTAAATATATGAAAGATTACTTAGAAAAAAATCCTCCCGTTAATGAGGAAATGTTAAGATCAATGATGATGTCTATGGGGCAAAAACCATCTGAAAAGAAAATTCGTCAGATGATGCAACAGATGAAGAACCAAGGGAAGAAGTAGGTTCTTATTCGACAACATCAAAAAGCGGGCTGATTGATTTCAGCTCGCTTTTTTCTTTTTCTCCATTTGAGAAAAGCGCATTCATGCCGATCAACGATTATTTTTTATAAATGGTATGACGATCATATTTTTTCGATTGTGATCAACGATATCTGAGGATACAATTCAACCTCGGAAATAAAGGAAATTTTTAGGAGTTAGAAGGAGGAAATATATGTCGATTTTCAGAAAATTGGGTTGGTTTTTTAAACAAGAGAAAAAGCACTATTTGATTGGCGTATTTTCTTTGTTCGCGGTGGCATTAGTGCAGTTGATCCCACCTAAAGTCATCGGGATCATTATCGATGAAATCGCCGATCAAAACATCTCAATGCAAATCATTGCATTGTGGATAGGCGTATTGATCATTGCGGCCTTTTTGCAATATCTTTTTCGCTATATTTGGCGAATGAACATTTGGGGCAGTGCAGCTAGGCTTGAAAAAGAATTACGCCAGCGTCTATTTGCTCATTTTACGCGAATGGATAGTTTGTTCTATCAAAAATACCGGACGGGTGATTTGATGGCTCATGCAACGAATGATTTGAACGCCATCCAAAATGTAGCTGGTGCAGGAATTTTAACATTTGCAGATTCAGTGATCACTGGAGGCACGACGATCATTGCGATGGTTCTATTCATTGATTGGCGCTTGACATTGATTGCATTGATCCCATTGCCATTATTAGCAGTTACTTCAAGGATCTTAGGCTCAAAATTACATGATGCGTTTCGTGATTCACAAGAAGCCTTTTCAAGTATCAACGATAAAACGCAAGAAAGTATCACAGGTATCAAAGTCATCAAAACATTTGGTCAAGAAAAACAAGACTTGGAAGATTTCCAAGAAAAGATCGATGATGCCATTGAGAAAAATAAGCGAGTAAACTTTTTAGATGCGCTTTTTGATCCATTCATCACATTGATCATTGGCTTGTCATATGTGGCAACCATTATTTTAGGTGGACGTTATGTCTTGGATGGTACGATCTCAATTGGACAGATGGTTTCCTTTATCAGTTATATCGGCATGCTTGTCTGGCCAATGTTTGCGATTGGACGTCTGTTCAATGTACTAGAGAGAGGGAATGCTTCGTATGATCGTGTCAATGAACTATTGCATGAGAAAACACATATCGTCGAAAAAGTAGGAGCAGAAATGACACCAGCAAAAGGTGAGTTGAATGTGGCAATCACACAATTTACCTATCCAGACGATGAACAGCCAGCGTTAGAACACATCAAATTTGCGATCAATGAAGGTGATACGTTAGGTATCGTTGGTAAAACAGGTGCCGGTAAGACGACGATCATCAAATTATTGATGCGTGAGTATGACCATTATCAAGGAGAAATCCAATTTGGCGGACGAACGATCAGAGACTACTCACTAGATGCCTTGTTGCGCTCGATTGGTTATGTGCCACAAGATCATTTCTTGTTTTCAATGACGATCCTAGATAATATTCGCTTCTCCAATCCACAGAAATCACCAGAAGAAGTGGAAGAAGCAGCGGAATTGGCGTATATCAACAAAGAAATCAAAGGACTGCCAGAAGGGTACCAGACAATGGTCGGTGAACGTGGGGTCTCCCTTTCTGGTGGACAGAAGCAACGGTTGTCGATTGCTCGTGCATTGATCCAAAGTCCCGAATTATTGATTTTGGATGACGCATTATCCGCTGTTGATGCTAAGACAGAAGAAGCTATCTTACGGAACCTTAAAGCAGAACGGAAAAACAAAACCACGATCATTGCTGCCCATCGTTTAAGTAGTGTCATGCACGCCAATGAAATCATCGTCATCGATCATGGTCGGATCATTGAACGTGGCACACATCAAGAGTTGTTAGCTCTTGGTGGTTGGTACGAACAAATGTGGCAGAAACAACAATTAGAAGCAAAAATTGAAGGAGGTGGCGAATAATGGAAGATCAATATCAGTCGGAATGGTCAAAATCCATGACCTATAAAGAACAAGCTTCGATCATTAAACGGTTGATGCAATTTGCTAAACCCTTTCGCTCGACATTCATCATTGCGATTTTATTTGCTTTAGTATTATCAGTCATCAATGTGCTATTGCCAAGGATCATCCAAACATTCATGGATGAGCATCTAGCGAAGCAGTCAGCAACGACACAAGTCATCCTTTTCTTTGCAGGGCTTTATCTATTTGGAGTCATCATCAAAAGTATCATCTGGTTTTTCCAATGGTATCTCTATTCGATGGCGTCATTGAAGACCTACCAACATATCCGTGTAAAGTTGTTTGAGAAACTGCATACACTAGGAATGCGGTACTTTGACCAAACGCCAGCTGGATCAACTGTTTCTCGTGTGACCAATGACACAGAAACACTGTTTGAATTTTGGTATGTCTTTCTGATGGTTTTAACAGGAATTTTTGCCGTGATTTCTTCATTTATTGCGATGTTTCAAATCAATCAAAAAATCGCGCTATGGTGTCTGATCTTTTTACCGATTTTAGGAGTAGTGATCTGGTATTATCAAAAATTCAGTTCAAGGATCTATCGAAATATGCGTGAACGCTTGAGTCAATTGAACACAAAATTAAATGAATCGATTTCTGGGATGCGGATCATCCAACAATTTCGTCAAGAATCGCGTTTAGCAAAAGAATTTGAGGAAGTCAATGAAGAGTATCTAGCGACTCGCTATGCCATGATCAAGACAAATTCGATTCTTTTGAGTCCAATCATCAGTTTTTTATATGCTTTAGCAATTGCCTTGACTTTGACGTTGTTCGGACTCGACGCGTTACATTCACCAGTTGAAGTCGGTTTGATCTTTGCCTTCACCACCTATGTTCAAGGATTCTTTAATCCGATGTCACAAATGATGGACTTCTTGAGTGTCTTTACGGATGGAACAGTCGCAGGTAGCCGTATCTTGAAAATCATGGATACGGAAGAATATGCACCACAGCAAAAGGAATCAGCGGATCGGACGATCACTGCTGGAAAAATCGAATTTCGCAATGTCAGCTTCTCTTATGATGGAAAAAACAATGTATTGAACAATATTTCATTTGTTGCTAATCCAGGAGAAACTGTCGCATTAGTCGGACATACAGGAAGTGGAAAAAGTTCGATCATCAATGTGTTGATGCGTTTTTATGAGTTTTATGAAGGACAGATCTTGATTGATGATCACGACATTCGTGAGTATCCAATTGCTGAATTACGCAATAAAATGGGCCTAGTGTTACAGGATGCGTTCTTATTTTACGGGGATATCGCTGGAAACATCCGAATGATGAATCCTGAGATCACAGATGAACAAATACGTGAAGCCGCTGAGTTTGTCCAAGCGAATCAGTTCATCGAAGACTTACCGAAAGGGTATCATTCAAAAGTGATTGAAAGAGGGGCAAGCTATTCGAGTGGGCAACGCCAATTGATCACGTTTGCTCGAACAATTGTAACGGATCCTAAAATCTTAGTTCTGGATGAAGCAACGGCGAATATCGACACAGAAACAGAAGTGTTGATCCAAGAAGGACTTGCGAAGATGCGTCAAGGTCGGACAACGATTGCTATTGCTCATCGTCTGTCGACGATCCGCGATGCAGAGTTGATCCTCGTATTAGATAAAGGACATATCGTTGAGCGAGGCAACCATGAAACACTATTAGCCGAAGAAGGGCTATACGCAGATATGTACAAATTACAAAGTGAGTAACAGGGAAGAATAAAGGTATCTGTTTTTGAAACACTTGTATCGTAAACCGTGATAAAAATAGTTAGCCTCAACTCATAAGTCTTGAATCCCCAAAAACGTGCCAACTTTTGGGGATCAAGGCTTATTTTTTATGACTTGATTGCCAGCAGTGTGATTCAAATCAAAAAAGTCCATCGGCTATTCTTACTATCCGGTTAATGGCTGTTCTGGGGGAGGGGTAGTTTCCATGTTAACGTGAAAGAATTTTTTTTAGAAATATAGGAATAATACAAAAGAAAGCGTTGACATTTTAAAATTGTTTCGCTACTATGAAGAAAAGAACATACTGTTGGATAGTGATTGCATCACGCAAGCTAAACCTAATCAGTCACCATGAATCGATTCCATGGCTGACTTTTTGGGTTTTTTTGTTTTTTTAGGAGTGACAATCATAGAAAGGGGATATTATGCGGATTGAAAAAATTCTAAATAATAATGTCGTTGTCACAAGGGACAAATTAAATCGAGAAATGATCGTTATGGGAAAAGGATTAGCATTCAAAAAAAAGATTGGTGATGCTATTTTAGAAGCGGGTGTGGATAAAGAATTTCATTTGACAGATGATCGACTGTCGAGGCATTTTCAAAAATTAGCGGAGGATATCCCGATGGAATACCTCGAACTCTCCTACGAGATCATCGAGTATACGAAAGAAAAGTTAGATGTGACATTGAATGAATCCATTTATATTTCATTGACCGATCATTTATACAATGCGATTAAACGTTATAAAACCGGCGTTGGATTACCTAATGTTTTATTATATGATATCAAGCAATTATTTCCGAGAGAATACCAAATAGGTAAAAAAACGATTGAAAGAGTCCATCATAAATATGGATTTGATTTATCCGAAAATGAAGCTGGATTCATTGCCCTTCATTTAGTCAATGCACAATCAGAACAAGATAGTATGAACAATATGTACCAGTTTACGAAAACCATTCAGGATATTTTGAATATCGTTCGCTATTATTATCAAACACCCTTTGATGAAGAATCGATTTATTTTTTCCGATTTGTCACGCATCTTCGTTTTTTTCTCAGCCGTGTGATGAACACGTCCCTTACCCAAGAAGGTGAGGTCGAGGAAGAACTGATCCAGATGATCCAGCGAAAATACCAAACGGCTTCTGGCTGCGTGGACAAAATCGCTTTATTCTTACAGGAAACATTTAATTATCATATGTCAGACGATGAAATTGTCTACTTAACGATCCATCTGGCTCGTTTGGCAGATAATAATCATTTAAAAAATCACTAAAAGGAGGGCCGTGGGTTCAACGAATGAGTACCAAAGGATAGTGACATTGAGTTGGCTAAACCTTCAATCAAACAATTGGAGGAAAAGAACATGGGAAAATACCAAGATTTAGCAAAAGAAATCGTGAAATATGTTGGCGGAAAAGAAAATATCAGTAGTTTGACGCACTGTGTGACTCGCTTGCGTTTTCGGCTAAAAGACGAAAGTAAAGCAGATGACGAGACATTGAAGAATATGGATGGTGTCGTGACCGTCATGAAAAGCGGTGGGCAATACCAAGTAGTCATTGGTAATCATGTACCAGACGTATATGCAGATGTATTAAGTGTAGCAGGGATCTCAGAAGATGCGGAATTAGCCCCTGCGAAAGGCAATATATTTAATCGTTTGATCGATATTTTAAGTGGTTGTTTCCAGCCTTTCTTAGGAGCTTTAGCAGCTGCCGGGATGGTCAAAGGATTGAATGCATTATTTATCTTTTTAGGATTCTATGAGCAGACTTCCGGAACTTATATCATGTTAAATGGGATCGGTGATTCGATCTTTTATTTCATGCCAGTTATTTTAGGGTATACAGCAGCTAAAAAATTCAAATTGAATCCAATGGTCGGCATCGTCATCGGTGCAGCCCTTGTCTATCCGACCGTACAAGGACCGGCATTACAAAGTGGCTTTGAAGCAGCCAATCAAGGTGCTGCAGCGCCGCTTAGCCTTTTAGGATTGCCCGCGTATGAAAGTTTCTTGGGTATTCCCTGGGTAGGAGCTTCTTATACATCAAGTGTCATTCCTGTCATCTTTATCATTGCTTTTGCCGGACAAGTGCAAAAATTTGCGAAGAAGATCGTTCCAACAGTTGTCCAAACATTTGTTGTTCCTTTTATGGTCTTATTGATTGCTCTACCGATCGGCTTTTTGGCGATTGGCCCAATCGTTAGCTTGTTAACAGAGTGGTTGAGTGCAGGTTTCCAAGCATTGATGGATTTTTCACCAGCATTATATGGTGGGGTCCTAGGTTTCTTCTGGCAAGTATTAGTTATCTTCGGTCTACATTGGAGTATCATTCCTTTGGCGATCATGCAGCTGGCACAAAATGGCTCAAGTCAAATGCTGGTAGGTGTTTTTGGGGCAAGTTTTGCACAAACTGCCGTTGTGTTAGCGATGTACTTCAAGTTTAAAGACAAGAAAATGAAAGCCTTATGTATGCCTGCCTTTATCTCAGGAATCTTTGGCGTAACAGAACCAGCCATCTATGGAATCACTTTACCTAAAAAGACCCCGTTCATTTATTCAATGATTGGTGGCTCGCTCTCTGGTATCTATTTGATGATGAGTGGTACGACAGGTTATACAATGGGTGGACTGGGCATCTTCGGAGTGGTGAACTTCATTAGTGGTAGCGATGCAAGTGGCATGTACAATGCCTTTATCGGTATTGCAATTGCAGCAACGATTGGTTTTACTTTGACTTTCTTGTTATGGAAAGATACGGAAGAAGTAGTACCTGAGAAAAAAGAAAGTAAAATCAAAGAAATCGTCAAAACACCGATCCAAGGCGGTATTGCATCTTTAAGCGAAGCAAAAGACCAAGCATTTGCTAAAGGCGCGTTAGGAAGAGGAATCTTGATCTATCCAGAAAAAGGGGAAGTTGTTGCACCATTCGATGGGACAGTGATGACGCTATTTCCTTCAAAACATGCGATCGGTTTAGTTTCTGAAAGTGGATTGGAACTGTTGATCCATGTTGGTTTAGACACTGTACAATTGCAAGGGAAACATTTTGAATCTTTTGTGAAACAAGGGGATAAAGTGAAACAAGGAGACGTCTTATTGCGATTTGATATCAATGCGATCGAAAGTGAAGGCTATAGCGTAGAAACCCCTGTCATTATTACCAATTCAGCAGATTACCTGGATATCGTCGAGAATCAATCGAAGATCGTGACGAATGGGGATGAGTTGATCACAGCGTTGACTTGATGAGTTTAAATCCTTTAAAATCAAGGTTTTAGAAAGTTAGCTTGGTGTTAAAGAGCATTTTTCCACAGGAGGATGTTTCTAAGTACCTGATTCCAAAAAAAGTCGTAACATCCGAGAATCTCCTCTCATATTTTGGATGTTACGGCTTATTTTCTTAGAAGTTCAGCTATTTAATTAGAGAGTGAATTTCAAGGAGCAACTTTGTTCTGAACGAATCTTTCTGATCGTTCCCGCTATAAAAGTAGACTAATCGCCATCTTCGATTGCATCGGTAAATAGTTCTTCTTTCATAATGGATGAACTGATCTGTCGTGTATCGACTTTTTGACCGACTTCGATCAAATAATCGAGGTTCTCACGATACTGTTCAGCAAAGACACAACTATATAAAACATCCAACAAATAGGAGATCGACGTATTGATCGTGAAACTACTGATTTTTGAGTACAATCGTTCACGTGTTGTCAGGCGTAATACCACATCGCTCGCTGTGGACAAACTGGACTCACCGATGCTCGTCAACGATAAAATCGGCACATTTTTTTCTTTCAAAATTTCAGCAGTCCGAAGCATCATCTGATTTTCTCCCGTATAGGAGATCAAGATTGCACAGTTTTCAGGCTGACAATTGTAGGCATCGTAATAAGACTCACCAGAAGTTGGCACAATGGTCACTTCTTGTTTGATCCGATTCATTTTCAATTTGAAGGATTGAGCGATCAAGGTGTTGGTGTCACTCGAAAATAATACGATTTTATTGGCTCGCAGCAGAAGTTGTTTTGCTTGTTGGAGATCGTCGTGCATCAACAAGGATAACGTATCTTGGATCGTCATACGTTCAAGTGCCGCAATCCGATTAGCGATCGTCATGATGCCTTCATTTTCGGAAAAAGGGAGATTGGCGTCCACTTCTTGAAAGTTGCCTTGCAGATATTCTGTTTCAGCGATGAACGCATCTCTAAAATCCACCCATCCATGAAACCCCATTTTTTTGGCGATCCGAATCAAAGTAGAAGGATGGACATAGCAAGTTGCTGCAATTTGTTGAATCGTTCGATCGGCCAGAGTTGTTTCATTGGCTTGGAGAAAACGGATGACTTCGCTTTCTGAAGGTGAAAAGTTGATTTGTTTAAGCTTTTCCTTTAATAGCATAATTTGATCCTCTTTTTTACGTTTTTAGTTAAAAATATGTAAAATAATTGTAAACGGTATTATTAAGTGTGTCAATGGAACAAATAAAAGAGAAGTAATTCCTTTACTCGCTAATTTTGATTAAAAAATTAGGCTTTATTTAGTTTTTTTCATTATTTTTCTTTTCGTTATGCGCAATAAATTTACAAAAAATCACAAGAATATCGATCATTTTGTAAATGATTATTCAAAGTAATCAAAAAGTATTGTGACTTTTATTTACAAAAATGATAATAGAGTTGTAAAAAAGACGAAGGAGTGAGTGTATGAATCAAGGAATCAAGATCGCGACAATTGGTGGCGGAAGTAGTTATACACCGGAATTAATGGAAGGTTTTATCAAACGTTACGATGAATTGCCGATTCGTGAAATCTGGTTAGTCGATATCGAAGCTGGGCGTGAAAAACTAGCGATCGTCAGTGAAATGGCCCAACGGATGTGGGATGCTTCTCCATATGACGTGAAAATCTATGCGACCTTGGATCGTGAGGAAGCATTGAAAGATGCGGACTTTGTCACTACACAATTTCGGGTCGGTCAATTGGATGCTCGTGTAAAAGATGAACGTATCCCTGCTTATTACGGTATGTTGGGGCAAGAAACCAATGGTGCTGGTGGGATGTTCAAGGCGTTTCGGACGATCCCAGTCATCTTAGCAGTAGTTGAAGATATGAAACGCCTTTGTCCGAACGCTTGGTTGATCAATTTTGCTAATCCAAGCGGTATGGTGACTGAAGCAGTCGTTCGTTATGGGAAATGGGACAAAGTGATTGGATTGTGCAATGTTCCCGTAATGGCAATGATGACAGAGCCAGTCATGATCAGTGAAAAGAAAGAAGAGTTGATTTATAAATTTGCTGGGCTGAACCATTTCCATTGGCACAAAGTAGCGGATGCAAAAGGAAATGATCGTACCGAAGATTTGATCGAACAACTTTATGCGGAAGATAATGGGTTGCCAAAAAATATATTCGATGTGCCATTCTTTAGAGAACAACTCGATCAAATGAACATGATTCCTTGTGGCTATCATCGCTATTACTATCGTGAAGAAGAAATGTTGGAGCATGCGTTGGAAGAATACCGCACGATCGGAACGCGAGCACAACAAGTCAAACAAACAGAAGCGGAATTGTTTGAGCTATACAAAGATCCGCAACTCGATCATAAACCAGAACAATTACAACAACGAGGCGGTGCCTATTATTCGGATGCTGCGTGTGAAACGATTGCTTCGATCTATGGCAATAAAGAAACTCAAATCGTTGTCTCAACGAAAAACAATGGGGCAGTGCCTGATTTACCAGCAGACTGTGTCGTTGAAGTAACAGCGTATGTAGGCGCGCAAGGAGCAAGAAGTGTTGCTTTTGGTTCATTACCTACAGCAGAACGTGGCTGGTTACAAGTGATGAAAAATATGGAGTTGTTGACGATCGAAGCAGCTGTCACAGGTGATTATGGGACAGCGTTACAAGCATTTACGATCAATCCATTAGTTCGTTCTGGTAAAACAGCGAAACGCATGATGGATGAATTATTTATTGCTCATCAAGAGTATTTACCACAATTTAAAGAAGCCATCGATCGCTTAACAGCAGAAGGCATCGAAGTGCAAGATGAATTAGCAAGAGAATTGTCAGAAAAACGTGTAGTGGAAGGAGTATAACAACGATGGGATTTAGAAAAGACTTTTTATGGGGTGGCGCAACAGCTGCCAATCAATGTGAAGGTGGATACGATGAAGGAGGGCGCGGCTTAGCCAATGTAGATGTCGTGCCGATTGGTCCAGATCGTTTTCCAGTGATTACCGGTCAACAAAAAATGTTTGAGTTTGATGACGAACATTTTTATCCAGCAAAAGAAGCCATCGATATGTACCATCACTATAAAGAAGATATTGCCTTATTCGCAGAAATGGGCTTTAAAACCTACCGTCTATCGATTGCCTGGAGCCGTATTTTTCCATTAGGTGATGAGAAAGAGCCAAACGAAGAAGGATTGAAATTCTATGAAGATGTCTTTAAAGAATGTCAAAAGTATGGGATCGAACCCTTAGTAACGATTACTCATTTTGACTGCCCAATGCATTTAGTCAAAGAATACGGGGCATGGCGTTCGCGTGAATTAGTCGGATTTTATGAAAATCTTTGTCACGTGATCTTTAACCGCTATAAAGGATTAGTAAAATACTGGTTGACCTTTAATGAAATCAACATGATTTTACATGCACCGTTCATGGGTGCTGGCTTGTATTTTGAAGAAGGCGACAATGTAGAGCAAGTCAAATATCAAGCAGCTCATCACGAGTTACTAGCGAGTGCGATTGCCACAAAAATCGCGCATGAAGTCGACCCTGAGAATAAAGTCGGCTGTATGTTAGCTGCGGGGGCTTATTATCCTTATTCATGTAAACCAGAAGATGTCTGGGCTTCACGCCAAGCAGACCGCGAAAACTACTTCTTTATCGATGTGCAGTCAAGAGGAGAATACCCAGCATATGCGCTAAAAGAAATGGAACGTCAAGGCATCGAGATCAAAATGGAACCAGGAGACTTAGAATTATTGAAACAACATACCGTTGATTTTATTTCATTCTCTTATTATTCTTCTCGTGTTTCAACAACCGATCCAAAATTATTAGAACAAACCGCAGGAAATATCTTTGAATCAACGAAAAACCCTTATTTAGAAGCAAGTGAATGGGGCTGGCAAATTGATCCATTAGGTTTACGGGTAACCTTGAATGATATTTATGATCGTTATCAAAAACCATTGTTTATTGTCGAAAATGGGTTGGGCGCGGTAGATACTCCGGATGAGAATGGCTATGTGGAAGATGACTATCGCATTTCATATCTTGCTTCACACATCCAAGCGATGAAAGATGCAGTCGAATTAGATGGTGTTGATCTTTTAGGTTATACGACTTGGGGATGTATCGATCTGGTTTCTGCTGGAACTGGTGAAATGAAGAAACGCTATGGTTTTATCTATGTTGATCGTGACAATGAAGGCAATGGTACATTGAAACGGACAAAGAAAAAATCATTTGATTGGTATAAACAAGTGATTGCTTCGAATGGTGAAAATCTAGCGAACAAATAGGATAGAATAAGAATGTCTATTGTTTTTGTCTATCGATTTCGAGTATAATATATCTATTCGAAACTCGTAGGCAGAACAATAGACTTTTTGTGTGATTGGCTGTAAAGTAGGCTTACTTGATTTTAAAACGGAGGAATCTACATATGTATGATGTAATCGTAATTGGCGCAGGGCCTGCTGGTATGACCGCTGCTCTATATGCTTCAAGATCAAACTTATCAGTAGCGATGATCGAACAAGGGGCACCTGGCGGGCAAATGAACAATACCGCAGAAGTAGAAAATTATCCTGGATTTGATTCGATCATGGGTCCAGACCTTGCGTATAAAATGTATGAAGGTGTTTCACGATTTGGAACTGAAAATGTCTATGGTATCGTCCAAGATATCAAAGATCATGGCAACTATAAAGAAGTCATCTGTGAAGACAAAAGTTACGAAGCGAAAACAGTCATCATTGCAACTGGTTGTATCCATCGTAAACTAGGGGTACCAGGCGAAGAAGAATATGCTGGACGTGGTGTTTCTTACTGCGCGGTTTGTGACGGTGCATTTTTCCGTAACAAACGCTTAGTCGTGATCGGTGGTGGCGATTCTGCGGTAGAAGAAGCTGTGTATTTGACACAATTTGCTTCAGAAGTCGTTATCGTTCATCGTCGTGATGAATTAAGAGCGCAAAAAATCATCCAAGATCGCGCATTTGCGAACGAAAAAATCTCATTTGTTTGGGATACGATCACTGATGAGATCATCGGAAATGATATGGTCGTTACTGGTGTCAAAGGGCACAACGCAAAAACAGGGGAAGCAATCGAATTAGCAGCTGACGGTGTGTTCATCTATGTTGGACTAGATCCGTTGACTGAACCTTTCCGCAAATCTGGGATCACAAATGATGCTGGCTGGATTCCAACAGATCAAGACATGCGTACGAACATGCCTGGTGTATTTGCCATTGGCGATGTACGAGAAAAAGATCTACGCCAAATCACTACAGCAGTAGGCGATGGCGGGATTGCTGGACAACAAGTATATAAATACTTGGAAGCTTTAGAAGAAACGCCAAACGCTCAAGGATAACTAATGATGTGGAAAGCGAAAAGGACGATGATGAATGTCATTGTCCTTTTTCTTATGCTTTGCTATCTAAAAAGAGAATGCTATACTTAGAAAGGAACATATTTTTAGAAAGAGGTGTCAGCTTCATGTCTTGGAAACAAGTTTACGAGCAATGGGCAACTGAAGAATCATTAGAAGAAAATTTAAAAAAACAATTAAAAAAATTAAGTGAAAATCCTGAAAAATTAGAAGATGCGTTCTACGCACCTTTGGAATTTGGTACAGCAGGAATGCGCGGGATCTTAGGGCCTGGAATTAATCGAATGAACATCTATACTGTACGTCAAGCAACAGAAGGGCTTGCACAATTTATGGATGAACAAGGAGCAGAAACAAAAAAACGTGGGGTAGCGATTGCTTATGATTCACGTCATCAATCGCCAGAATTTGCGATGGAAGCGGCAAAAACTTTAGCGCAACATGGTATTCCATCTTTTGTCTTTGAAAGCTTACGACCAACCCCAGAGCTTTCATTTGCGGTTCGTCATCTTAACGCATTCGCTGGGATCATGGTTACAGCTTCTCATAATCCAGCGGCATATAATGGCTATAAAGTCTATGGCGAAGATGGTGGACAAATGCCACCTGCTGATGCAGACGCATTGACAAAATATGTACGAAACATCAGCAATCCACTAAAAGTAGAAGTTTTAGCAGAAGAACAAGCAAAAAATAGTGATTTGATCACGATCATCGGCGAAGAAATCGACCAAGCGTACTTGGAAGAAATCAAAGCAGTGACGATCAATCATGAATTAGTAGAAACATTAGGGAAAGAATTGAAGCTAGTCTTCACGCCGTTACACGGAACAGGTAAAATGTTAGGTGAGCGTGCGTTGACTCAAGCGGGATTTGAACAATTTGTCTTGGTTCCTGAGCAAGCAGTCGCTGACCCAGACTTCACCACAGTCAAATCACCAAATCCAGAAGAACACTCTGCTTTTGAATACGCAATCCGTTTAGGCGAAAAAGAAGGCGCAGATCTATTGATTGCTACTGATCCAGATGCCGATCGTCTAGGTGCAGCTGTACGCTTGCCAGACGGTTCATACAAAGTATTGACTGGAAATCAAATTGGCGCTTTGCTTGTCCAATATATCCTGGAAGCTCACAAAGAAAAAGGAACACTGCCAGAAAATGCGGCGGTCTTGAAATCAATCGTTTCAAGTGAACTACCGACAGCAATCGCTAGACATTATGGTGTAGAAATGATGAACGTCTTGACTGGCTTCAAATTTATTGCTGAAAAAATCCAACAATTTGAAGAAACCAAGGCGCATACATTCATGTTTGGTTTTGAAGAAAGCTACGGTTATTTAGTCAAACCATTCGTTCGCGATAAAGACGCGATTCAAGCACTATTATTATTAGCAGAAGTTGCTGCATTTTATAAAAAACAAGATAAGACCCTTTATGATGGGTTACAATCGATTTTTGAAACGTATGGCTATTATGCAGAAAAAACAATTTCAGTCACAATGAGTGGTCAAGAAGGTTCAGCGAAAATTGCTTCACTGATGGAGAAATTCAGAAAAGATGCACCAACTGAATTTGCCGGAGAAAAAGTTTTACAAACAGAAGATTTCAAGGCACTGACAAAAACAGATGCTCAAGGAAATGTAGAAAAACTAACGACTCCACCTTCAGATGTATTGAAATATACACTAGAAGAAGACGGTTGGATCGCGATCCGTCCTTCTGGAACGGAACCAAAAATCAAATTTTATATTGGTGTCAAAGGTGATTCAAACGAAGCAGCACAAGAAAAAATTGCTGCACTTGAAGCTAGCATCAAATCAATGACAGAAGAATAAACAGTTGAGACTGACGAAAAAAGTGGTACACTTTAGTAGTCAGTCTTTTTTTGGAGGTGAATCGTTTGTCGGGGAATCAAAACATTAAAGTAGAAAAAGTGAGTCAATTATTCAAGGTATTAAGTGATCCGACACGTTTGAATATTTTACTTTATTTAAAAGATGGTGAAAAAAATGTGACGTCGATCAGTCAATCTGTTCAAATGGAACAATCGGCTGTGTCTCATCAATTACGCTTGTTACGTGAAAACCATGTGGTGAAATCACGACGTGAAGGAAAAACGATCCTTTACAGTTTGGATGACTTTCATGTATTAGATATTTTAGAACAAACGATCAAACATGTAGAGCATCAAAAGAACTAACTAAAGTCATTAAAAAATGGATTTGAAAGACGCTGATGCGCCGATCAAACCCTTTTTTTATTATTTAAAAAGATAAGAGATTTCTACTTTTCTTCCGAAGTTTCTGTGCCGTAATAGCTATGGTCTTCCAGCTCTAACTCATTCAAGATCAATGAAGCTGTTTCTTCAATAGAAAGAGAAGCAACATTGATGACGACACACCCTAATTTTTCATAAAGTTCATTGGCAAATTCCAATTCTGCACGAATTTTTTCGATATCGGAGTACGCAGTATCTGGATTCAGGCCATATGAACGCATGCGTTCTTTACGAATGTTATTTAAAATATCAGGGTTATTTGTTAATCCAACAATCTTCTTCGGATCAATTTCCCACAACTGTTTAGGGATATGAGCTTGAGGTATCAGTGGGAGATTCGCTACTTTTAAATTTTTATTGGCTAAAAACAAACTTAACGGCGTTTTAGAAGTTCTGGAAACACCAAGTAAGACAACATCGGCTTCCAAAAAACCTCGAGGATCTTTTCCGTCGTCATATTTCACCGCAAACTCCATCGCTTTGATCCGTTTAAAATAATTTTCATTCAATAAGTGAAGTGCCCCTGGTTGACGTGTCGGTTTGATACCAGTCAAGCGCTCGATTTCTGCAATTGGGGGGGTCAATACATCAAAGCTGTATAATTTGTTTTTTTGACAAAATTCATTTGTTAAATCCACCAATTCTTGGTTGATCAATGTATGGAGAACTAATGCTTGTTCTGACAATGCATCATTTAGTGCGCGTTGCAACGTCTCTGGATCAGTCACAAATGTTCGTCGAAATAAACTAAATTCGATGGATGGATATTGCGCCATTGTGGCTTGGGCTAATTTTGTCGCTGTTTCACCTGCAGAGTCGGAAATGACAAAAAAGGTGACGACTTCATTTGATTCGGCAGTCATAAATAAAAAACCTCGCTTGCTTTTTTTTTAGGTTTATTATACCATACTCGAGTGTACATACTTCGTAATCATTTTGATTTGGGGGATAATGATGAATAAACAAACATTGATTGAACAATCTTTAGAAACATTGAAAAATAACGGGTTCAAATACACGAAAAAGCGAGAAGCATTACTCGCATATTTAATCAAACGAAATCGTTACGTCTCTGCAAAAGAAGTCTTTGACTATATGAGTCAGGAATTTAAAGGAGTCAGCTATGATACGATCTATCGTAATTTACATGACTTTTCAGAGTTAGATCTTTTGGAAGAAACGGATCTAAATGGAGAAATGAAATTCCGTTTTCATTGTTGTCAAGGCGAGATTGGCCACCATCACCACTTTATATGTACCGTTTGTGGGACGACAAAAGAAATCCATATGTGTCCAATGAATTATTTTGAAGAACAACTCAGTGGGTGTACCATTGAAGGGCATCGCTTCGAGATATTTGGTCGCTGTGAGAGCTGTCAATAATAATTTTTAATAAAATAACAGGTGATTATTTAAAAAAATCATAAGATTCTCTTGACGGTCAAAACTGCTTTAGCTATAATGTTTATAGAACAGTCTTGTTTCTTGAGATTAACATTTCAATAACAATTACGGTTACTTTTTAAGCTCGGAGGGAGGGAATTAATATGTCAAAAACAGTCGTTCGCAAAAACGAATCACTTGACGATGCTCTTCGTCGCTTCAAACGTTCCGTGTCAAAAGCGGGTACTTTACAAGAATCTCGTAAACGTGAATTCTACGAAAAACCAAGTGTAAAGCGTAAGAAAAAATCTGAAGCAGCTAGAAAACGCAAAAAATTCTAGTTCTTTGATGAATTGGAGTTGGTAGTGTGTCACTACTAAGTAGATTGAACGATGACATGAAGACAGCGATGAAAGCTAAAGATAAAGAATCTTTACAGGTGATTCGTATGATCAAGTCATCTATACAAAACGAGCAAATTAAAGAAGGTCACGACTTGACAGAAGAAGAAGAACTAACAGTGTTGTCTCGCGAAATGAAACAACGCCGTGATTCTTTGCATGAATTCGAGGAAGCTGGACGTGACGATTTAGCTGAAAAAGTGAAAAGTGAAATTGTGATAGTCGAAAAGTATATGCCAGAGCAACTTTCTGAAGAAGAAATTCGACAACTTGTTCAAGATGCGATCACGCAAACAGGTGCTTCATCTGCAAAAGAATTTGGTAAAGTCATGGGAGTAATCATGCCTAAAGTCAAAGGAAAAGCTGATGGAAATCAAGTAAATGCTATCGTAAAAGAACTATTGCAGTCTTAATCTTAGCAAACGAAACTACGGACGCGAAAGTGTCCGTAGTTTTTTTGTGTTCATTAAAAGAATAGTTTTTTGATCAATATTTTTTTGTTTAAAAACATTTGTTGTTACTTGGCAAAAGATTCATAGATTAACATAAATTGGGCAACTGATGTTCAAAGTCAGGTATCTCTGCTAGTTACTAAATGATTAGGTTGTTTTAATTGAAGAACGTTTTGTCTCAGTAATCCAAATTAAAACTTTTTTCTCAAGCTGTCTCATTTTATTCGCTATATAGTTTTTCATGATTATGGTAGAATAGGTAAGAACGATTTGAAATAAAGGAGATGTCTATTTTTGACAGAAGCGTCTAGTTCTTTGGATATTAGATTAACAGCAACTGATGATATCAGTATGCTTTTAGGGTCACATGATAAACATATCAAACTGATCGAAGAAACAACTGAAACAACGATCCACACAAGAGGTGAAGTGATCCAGATCATCGGGGAAGAAACCGATATTTCTTTGGCTGCTTCCGTGATCCGAACGTTACAAGAATTGATCAAACGAGGGATCCATATCAGTATGCCTGATGTGGTCACTGCCTTGAAAATGGCTCAAAAAGGGACATTGGACTATTTTGTTGAGATGTATGAACAAGAGATCGTCAAAGATCGCAATGGCAAACCGATCCGTGTCAAAAATAGCGGACAAAAAAAATACGTCGATTCTGTCGCCAAACATGATGTGGTCTTTGGTGTAGGACCAGCTGGTACTGGGAAAACATTTTTGGCTGTCGTATTAGCGATTGCTGCCTTAAAAAAAGGTGAAGTCCAAAAAATCATCTTGACTCGCCCAGCCGTCGAAGCAGGTGAAAATCTTGGATTCTTACCTGGAGATCTGAAGGAAAAAGTCGATCCATATTTACGGCCAGTTTATGATGCTCTGTATCAAATTTTTGGGTTAGATCATACCAATCGTTTGATGGAGCGAGGGATCATCGAGATTGCACCACTTGCCTATATGCGGGGTAGAACGTTAGATGATGCCTTTGTGATTTTGGATGAGGCGCAGAATACCACAGTTGCCCAAATGAAAATGTTTTTGACTCGGCTTGGCTATCAGTCAAAAATGATCGTCAATGGGGACACGAGCCAAATCGATTTGCCAAAAGGCACGATGAGTGGATTGATCCATGCAGAACGAACACTGAAACAAATCAAAAAAATCGATTTTGTGAATTTTGAAGCGAGTGATGTTGTTCGTCACCCTGTCGTGGCAGAAATCATCAAAGCTTATGAAAAAGCGGATCTTCATCAAGAATAGCTTTTTTAGGAGGATTACCACATGTTGAACAAAATATTGCAGCAGCTTCAAGCGAAATTAGGGAAAGCTGCAGCACCTTTTCTCTTATTGCTTTTCTTTCTTTTAATGTGTGGGATCACGTTTAGCAGCGTGAAGCAAAAGCCCAATGATTTTAGAGAGGGACAAGTAGCGGAAGAAAGTATCCGTGCCAATAAAACGATTGAGAACACGGAAGAAACCGAACAAAAAAGGAAATTAGCAGCTGAAGCTGTAACACCTGAGTACACCTACCAAAGTGACCTAGCTTCGGAACAAGATCGTCGGATCAATCAACTGTTTGTTTTGATCAGTCGTGCGAATGACACGATCGACAAACAATATGAAGAAAAAGTCAGTAAGGCAAAAGAAGATGAAAATGTACCAAAGCCAACAGTAGAAGAACGGATAGCTGCATTGAAACGAATATTCGAAAGTTCAAATGCGGATGATGTCGCGTTCTACCAAAAATTACCAAATAGTTTTTACTCAACGATCATGAATATGTCAGAAAGTGAAATTACGACGGTTCGTGATGAAAGCTTGAAATTGATTGATGAACAAATGAGTAAGCAAGTTCGAGAAAGTGATTTAGATAATTTTAAACAAGAAGCAAATGATAAGATCCAGTATTTGAATGTTTCGGCAGAACAACAAGAAATGATCCGCTATTTAGTCGATCAGGGCATTGTTGTGAATGATGTGTTAAATGAGAAACGAACAGAAGAATTGAAGCAAGAGGCACGTGACTCCATCCAACCCGTCATGATTTTCCAAGGGGAGATTATTGTTCGTGAAGGAAATCAAATCGATGCAGCGGCTATGAAAAAATTAGAATTGTTAGGTTTGACGAGTCAATCTACTTCGATTTTTCCTCTGGTAGCAATGATTTTAGCGGTGTTGTTACAAATTGGTGTGTTGTTCTACAATTCACTACAGTATAAAGATCTTTTCAAACGAACAGAGTATATACTTTTCTACGTAACAGCAATGTCCATCAGTATTTTATTGATGAAATTTTTCCAAGTCTTTCAAACAGAACAAGCGACTTACATTCCGTTACTTTACCCAGCAGCGTTTGTACCGCTAGTCTTGAACTTTTTCGTGAATCGAAGAGCGGGTATCATGGCTGCGTTGTTCCAAGCAGTTTCAGCGCTATTCATTTTTTACAATTCGATTGGTACGAATTTTTTGACTGTGATTTTGGTCTCGTACCTATTTGCCGGCTTTTTAGCAGCAATTTTAAAACGACAACGTATTTCAGAACAATGGTTTCCAGCAATCATGTGGGTCGTTGTCTTTCCATTATTGATGGATGTCGTTTTAGTGGTTTATCAAGGCATGAGCTTTAGTGATGGCACCACTTGGTTGACACTTGTATGTGGCTTCATGGGCGCATTTCTGTCGTATTTACTGACGATTGGTCTGCACCCTTATATTGAGCTATTAGTGAATGATGACAGTGTGATCGTTCTAAATGAATTGAGTAATCCAAACCATCCATTATTGAAGCAATTGCTAGAAGAAGCACCGGGAACGTATCATCATAGTATGATGGTTGCGAATCTGAGTGCGAATGCAGTTGCTGAGATCGGTGGACGTTCGTTGTTGACACGTGTGGCTTGTTATTACCATGACATCGGCAAAATCAAACATGCCAGCTTTTTCGTGGAGAACTTACCTTCTGGTGCGGAAAATCCCCATAACTTTTTACTTCCTGAAGATAGTAAACAAATTATTTTTGGGCATGTGACTGACGGTGCGAAGATTTTAGAAGAGTACGATATGCCAAAAATGGTAATCGATATTTGTAAGCAACATCATGGGACGACTTTGATGCGTTATTTCTATATCAAAGCAAAAGAACGTAATCCAGAAGTAACAGAAGAACAATTCCGTTACCCTGGCCCTAGACCGCAAACACGGGAAGCTGGGATCGTCAATATTGCGGATAGTTGCGAAGCCGCTGTGCGAGCGATGGATCATCCAACCAGTGAAAAAATCGAAGCTTTTGTGCATAATTTGATTGAAGAACGGATTTCTGATGGTCAGCTTGATGATAGTGGATTGACACTCAAAGAAATCCGCAAAGTTGAAAAATCTCTTGTTAGTGGATTGAGCAGTACCTTCCACTCTAGGATCAAATACCCTAAGATGAAGTCTGAAGCAGAAAAAATGAAACAAGAAAAAGAATAGCAAAAAGGAAGCGATGACTAATGGATATTACATTTATCGATGAAACAAACACTGTATCTGAAACGAAAATCAAAGAAATTGAAGAATTGCTTCAATTTGCAGCAAAAAAACTTTCTTTATCAGATGAGACGGAAATGTCGGTGACCTTCATGGATAATCCGTCTATCCAAGAAATCAATCGTACGTACCGTGGCAAAGACGCACCAACAGATGTGATCAGTTTTGCGTTAGAAGATGAAGGTGAAGACGAGATCCCAGTGATTTTTGAAGAGGACGATGAGCCAATGCCTCGTGTATTGGGAGATATCATGATCTCAATCGATCGGGCAAAAGAACAAGCTGAAGAATATGGTCACTCCTATGATCGCGAACTAGGCTTCTTAGCCGTCCATGGATTTTTACACATCAACGGCTACGACCATATGACACCTGAAGATGAAGCGGAAATGTTTGGCTTACAGAAAGAGATTTTAGATGCTTATGGACTTAAAAGATAAAAGAGAAGAACAAAAAGTAGATAAAAACAAACATTTTTTGATGTCAGTGGAGTTTGCTTTACAAGGAGTCAAAACCGTTTTTGATGAAGAACGAAATATGAAGAAACATGTGGCTCTTGGGATCATTGCTCTGATCATGGGTTTCATCTTTCAATTGGATCGAATGGAGTGGCTATGGTTGCTCCTTTCAGTCTTTCTCGTATGGATCGTCGAAATCATGAACACTGTGTTTGAGAATGTAGTGGATATGTTCACAGACTTCCATTTTCATCCCATTGGAAAAAAAATCAAAGATATGGCAGCTGGGGCAGTGTTATTGACTGCTTGCTTTGCTGTGATCGTTGGGATCATCTTATTTGGTCCAAAAATCTATCAACTGTTTTTTAATTAAAAGGAGAGTAATTATGTCAGAACATAAATCTGGATTTGTAGCAATCGTCGGACGACCAAATGTTGGTAAATCGACGTTGCTCAATCGGATCGTTGGTCAAAAAATCGCGATCATGAGTGATAAAGCGCAAACGACAAGAAATAAGATCCAAGGAGTATATACGACTCCTGAAGCACAATTGATCTTTATTGATACACCAGGAATCCATAAACCCAAACATCGTTTAGGCGATTTTATGGTAGAAACAGCTTATAGTGCTTTACGTGAAGTTGATGCGGTATTGTTCATGATCAGCGCCGATCAAAAAAGAGGAAAAGGCGACGATTTCATCATCGAACGATTAAAAAATGTCCAATCACCGGTATATTTAGTGATCAATAAGATCGACAAAGTCCATCCAGATGAGTTGTTAGGGATCATTGAAGATTATTCCTCACAAATGGAGTTTGCCCAAGTTGTGCCGATTTCTGCGACAGAAGGAAACAATGTCGAACGTTTGATGGAGGTCTTAGTGGATGAAATGCCTGAAGGCCCACAATATTTCCCAGACGATCAAGTCACTGACCATCCGGAATATTTTATCGTTTCTGAATTGATCCGAGAAAAAGTCTTGTTTTTGACACGAGATGAAGTACCCCATTCAGTCGCAGTAGTCATCGATACGATGAAACGTAATGAGAACAATAAAATCCATATCCAAGCCACGATCATCGTGGAGCGTGATAGTCAAAAAGGAATCATTATCGGTAAGGGCGGTAAGATGCTGAAAGACATTGGAACAAAAGCAAGAAGAGACATTGAGAATCTACTAGGGGACAAAGTCTTTCTAGAGCTCTGGGTCAAAGTCCAAAAAGACTGGCGAGACAAACGAGTCTATTTACAAGACTTTGGTTATCGTCAAGACGAGTATTAAACAAGGTTGTGAGAAAAGTGCTATGATCTGAGCAGTAAGCTGGGAAATCAGAAAATAGCTTTTCATATTTTTTGATTTTTCAGCTTAATGTTGAGGGTCAGCTTTTCGAACACCGGTTATCCAGTTATAGAAGTTAGAGGACAACTAAGTCATGGAAGCAATTAAGAGTCTGGAATAAAAGTAATAGTTACTTTTGTCTCGACTTCACGGATGCTCGCATGACTTTTTCCTTCTTTTCAATTTAAAAAAAGCAATCTACGTTAAAGTCAGAGGAGGGGTGACGATGAGTCAGCTTGCAGAATCAAAAGGAATCATCCTTTCTAGTCGCAACTACAAGGAAAAAGATAAATTAGTCAAGATATTTACAGAATCGGCAGGAAAAATGATGTTTTATGTCAAGGGGATCCATCGTCAAAATCAACCGATTGCACCCGCATTGTTGCCTTTTACGGAAGCAATTTATATTGGTCATTTTCATAATGAAGGCTTGTCCTTTGTTAACAGTGTAAAAGATGTCCACTCGTTTCGTAAGATACAAGAAGATATTTTTCTTAGCGGTTACGGGACTTATTTGTTGAACTTAGTGGATGCGGCGATCGAGGATCGGCAATATGATCCGAATCTATTTCAATTCACACACCAAGCATTGCAACGCATGGATCAAGGAGATGACCCAGAGATCATTACGAATATTTTTGAGATCCAATTATTGCAACGTTTCGGGATCTCGCCAGTCTGGACCCACTGTGCAGTGTGTGGAAAGACGCAAGGAAAATTTGATTATTCATCCAAATATGGTGGCGTCTTATGTGAAAATCACTGGGAGTTAGATCATCATCGGTATCACGCGGACCCACGTGCAGTTCACTTCGTACGGCTCTTCTCAGCAATCTCGTATGATCGCATCAGTGGGATCGACCTCAAAGAAGAAACGAAACAAAAGATTCGCCAATTGATTGATCTGTTATATGAAGAATACGTGGGCATCCATTTGAAAAGTAAAAAGTTTATTGATCAAATGAAAAGTTGGGAACATATCATGAAACCGACCGATGAGGCAACGAAGGAAAATCCTGCAGATGAATGAAAAATTGTTTGAAACAATGGATTTTTTTCAAAAATATTTGACAAAGTACTGGGTTAACGTCTATTATAAAGCCTAGATAGTAACTATTGTTTTTTCAATAGACGAATGTCATTTATGAAGGATATTCAATATTCACATACGTACGATGATCAAGATCAGTAGAAAATCAAGTGGCACAAGCGAGTTCGGGAGAGTGTGAGCCGAATGCTAACGGTTTTTGAAGAGGCACTTGTGAGTACGATCAACGAAGCTGCCGAGTCGCTCGGAAGTAGGGTGGAACCGCGAAGATATTCGTCCCTATGTTTGTTTACGCAAACATAGGGACTTTTTTTGTTACTATTTTTGATTCTTGGTTAAGATGAAAGGGGTAATTATATGAGTAAGAAGCAAACAGTTCAAGAAATGATTTTGACATTACAAAAATTTTGGTCATCGAACGGTTGTATGCTGATGCAAGCATACGATACAGAAAAAGGGGCAGGTACAATGAGTCCTTACACATTTTTGCGAGCAATCGGTCCAGAACCTTGGAATGCCGCTTACGTTGAGCCATCACGTCGACCAGCTGATGGTCGTTATGGTGAGAATCCTAACCGGTTATATCAACACCATCAATTCCAAGTGGTGATGAAGCCATCACCAGAAAATATCCAAGAACTTTACCTGGAAAGCTTGCGTTTGTTAGGGATCGATCCGTTGGAACATGATATCCGCTTTGTTGAGGACAACTGGGAAAACCCTTCGATGGGGTGTGCCGGTGTTGGTTGGGAAGTCTGGTTAGATGGCATGGAAATCACGCAATTTACGTACTTCCAACAAGTCGGCGGTTTGCCATGTAAACCAGTCACTTCAGAAATCACTTATGGGTTAGAACGTCTAGCTTCTTATATCCAAGAAGTGGAAAGTGTGTATGATCTTGAATGGTCAGCAGGTGTCAAATATGGCGAGATCTTCAAACAGCCTGAATACGAACACTCAAAATATTCATTTGAAGTGAGTGATCAAGAATTATTATTAAGTAATTTTGATCGCTTTGAAAAAGAAGCGAAACGTTGTATTGAAGAAAATCTGGTCCATCCAGCATATGATTACATTTTAAAATGTAGTCACACCTTCAATTTATTAGATGCTCGTGGTGCAGTATCTGTGACTGAACGTGCTGGCTACTTGGCTCGCATTCGTAACATGGCGAAATCTGTGGCGAAAATCTTTGTTGCAGAACGTGAAAAACTTGGATTCCCATTGCTGAATAATCAATCAGAAAATCCAACGACTGTTAAGGAAGGTGAATAAGATGGCAAAGGACTTATTATTAGAAATTGGCTTGGAAGAAATGCCAGCGCATGTGGTGACACCAAGCATGAAGCAATTAGAAGAAAAAACAGCAGCGTTTTTAACGGACAATCAATTGACTTACGATGCAATCGAAACATTCTCGACTCCGAGACGTTTGGCGATCAAAGTAACAAATGTGCCGGAACGTCAGGCTGACAGTGAAGAAGAAGTGAAAGGTCCAGCGAAAAAAATCGCATTAGATGCTGAAGGCAACTGGTCTAAAGCAGCTCAGGGATTTGTTCGTGGGCAAGGATTGACGACAGACGATATCACCTTCCGAGAAATCAAAGGTGTGGAATATGTTTATGTGACGAAATATACTCAAGGCAAACCGGCGATCGAAGTCTTGACAGGATTGATCGATGTGATTAAAAGCATGACATTCCCTGTGACAATGCACTGGTCTTCCTTTGACTTTGAATACATTCGCCCGATTCATTGGATCGTGGCACTATTTGGGGAAGAAGTGATCCCGTTTGAATTTTTAGATGTGAAAACTGGACGTGCTTCTCGTGGGCATCGTTTCTTAGGTGAAGATGTGACATTTGCTCATCCAGCGGAATATGAAGAAAAGCTATCTGAGCAATTTGTAGTTGCTTCGCCACAAAAAAGAAGAGCAATGATCATGGAACAAGCGACTCAATTATCAACAAAAAATGATTGGCACATCGATTTTGATGAAGATCTACTTGAAGAAGTCAATAATCTAGTCGAGTATCCAACTGTTTTTGCTGGTGATTTTGAAGAAAAATATCTGTCTGTACCGGAAGAAGTACTCGTGACTTCCATGAAGGAACACCAACGTTATTTTGATGTGCGAAATGCCGAAGGACAACTCTTACCACATTTCATCGCTGTACGAAATGGCGATCGTGTGAAGCTAGATAACGTTATTCGTGGGAACCAAAAAGTACTGACTGCGCGTTTAGAAGATGCGGAATTCTTTTACAATGAAGACAAAAAATTCCCCATCGAACATTATGTCAATAAGTTGAAATCAGTGACTTTCCATGAAAAGATCGGTAGCATATATGAAAAAATGCAACGTGTGCAAGTGATTGCATCTGTTATCGGTAAATCTGTCGGTTTATCAGGCGAAGAACTAGCTGCATTACAACGTGCCGGCGAAATCTATAAGTTTGACCTAGTGACGAACATGGTTGGAGAATTCCCAGAACTTCAAGGAATCATGGGTGAAAAATATGCGTTGTTGCATGGAGAAGATCCAGCAGTTGCGACAGCGATCCGTGAACATTATTTACCGATCGCCAGTGAAGGTGAATTGCCAGAAACAACGATTGGTGCAGTCTTGGCTATTGCCGATAAATTAGACAGTATTTTCTCTTTCTTCACTGTAGGAATGGTGCCAAGTGGTTCAAACGACCCTTACGCATTACGCCGACAAGCATATGGGATCGTTCGGATCATTGAAGCAAAACAATGGGCTTTCCCATTGGCACAATTACAACAAGAAGTGAATGCGGCAATCAATGAAAATCAAGAGCGTTTCGGGTTAGCTTTCGTTCAAGGAAGTGATGTGATCGACTTTATCAAAGGTCGTTTACGCCAACGATTGATGACAAAAGCCATTCGCCACGATGTGATCGATGCTGTCTTGAATGCGAAGGAAAGTAATTTGACAACCGTTTTTGCAGCTGCACGTCTATTGAAAGAACGTTTGCAAGATGAAAACTTCAAACCATCGATGGAAGCTTTGACGCGTGTGATGAACCTAGCGAAAAAAGCCGAAGAAACAACGAATGAAATTGATCCAAGCTTATTTGAAAATGAAGCAGAGCAAGCATTGTACGAAGCAGTTGAGAAAGTGAAAGCTCAGTTTGCGGAACGTACACTTAAAGAGAACTATGAGCAATTAGTCAGCTTAAGACCAGTTATCGATCAGTATTTTGATCAAACGATGGTCATGGTCGAAGATGAAGCTGTCCGTAACAACCGTTTAGCACAGTTGCAACAAATTGCTGACATGGCATTAAGTATTGCTAGTCTGGATCAAATCATTACAAAATAAGACGGATCAAGTGAAAGCTTGAAACAAAAAAAGGTTTGGGATGCGAACATCCCAAACCTTTTATTTTTTACGTTGCTGTTTACCGGCATTTCGACCGTTAGCATTTTTCTTGGTTGCTTGTGTATTGATTTTTTTCGTTGTTTTCGTCGTTTCTTCAGGTGTCACATCTTTGCGAGGTGTCACGACTTGTTTCGGTGGATTTTGTTTCAATTCTTCTGCGACCTGTGCTTTTAAGCGTGGCTTCATGATCACATTGGTGATGAATGTTTGTAGACAACTAAAGATACCACCGACTACCCAGTAAAGGGTCACTCCCGCAGGAGCACTGATCGACATGAAGACGATCATCGCAGGTGAAACGATCAACATGGTGCGCATCGTTTTTTTCTGTTCTTCAGGAATACCGATCGTTGAGATATACCCTTGGATAAGGTAAGCAATCCCGGCAATCGCAACTAAGACCAAACTTGGATTCCCTAAATCGATCCCATAAAAAGTCGATTCACGGATACCCTCTGTATAGCGAGCAGTGAAGTACAGTGCTGAGAAGATCGGCATTTGGATCAATAAAGGTAAACAACCGATTCCGCCAGTCATACTTAACCCATTTTCGCGATACACTTGTTGCATCTCCGCTTGCGCAGCCATTTGTTCTTCACGGGTCGTTGCCGCTTTTAGTTTTTCTTGGGCGGCACTGACTTGAGGTTTCAATGCTTGCATTTTTTCAGATTGGATCATTGTCTTTTTCGATTGACTGATTCCTAAAGGTAAAATGATGATTCGCACGATCACAGTCATCAAGATAACAGCCCAACCGTATGACCAGTTGAAATTCTGCACAAGATATGTAATCGCTTGTCCCATAGGATGTACTAATACGCGATAGACGATCCCAGATGTATCAGGGTTTCCTTCAGAGTCCATTCTGACACAACCAGATAAGAAAAGTAAGAGTGTTACAAGACCAGAACCTAGTAACCAATTTTTCCATTTATTCATAAAATACTTCCTCTTTTAAAATTTTTACACAAGCTTAACTATACTAAAAATATAAGAATAATTCAATGAACTTCATAGAAAATTCAAATAATTCCCCTAAGTTTAGCCAATCATGTGAGGGACAGGGAAGACCAGTAAAAGAACAGACAATTGAAAAAATCATCTGTCAGTAGACGGCAACAACGACTTTCTTCATATGTGCGTTCAAGAAGAGAAATTTAGCCAATTACATCAAATTTCTTTCGTTCTTCCATCATCGGATGTTCTTGTAAGTCGACATATTGGACACGACCACTGGGACTAGGTGATTGCTTGACTTCTTTGATGAACTGATCGATGGTTTCCTCCTCACCAGCGGCTTCGATCGTCACCGAACCATCTTCTTCGTTTTTAACTGTTCCTGTCACGCCTAATTGATCAGCTACTATTTTTGTCATATAACGAAAACCTACACCTTGGACACGCCCTTGAACATTCATTTTAACTTTTTTCATTTGAAGCACCACTCTTTCCTCTATTTGATAAATTTATGATAACGATTTTTTATAAAACTAACAAGCCCAACGATTGATTCCATGCTATAATGAAGTGAGGTGGAAAACGTGAAAAAAATTCAATCAGCAAAAAATCCTAGAATCAAAGAAATAAAAAAATTACATAAAAAGAAGCACCGCGAAGAAGGACAGGAGTACCTGCTTGAAGGGTTTCACTTGATCGAAGAAGCTGTGAATGCCAAAGTCATACCTAAAGAAATCTTTCTGACTGAAAGAGGCTGGTCAGAATGGGGGACATGGGTCGAACAACACACATTGGATTGCTTTTTAGTCACGGATGAGGTGATGGCGGTGATCTCTGATCTACCAACACCACAAGGAATCGTGGCAGTGATGCCGCTAGAAGTTAGCCAGGTGTCAATAGATACAGGAGGCTGGTTGCTTTTAGACAATGTTCAAGATCCTGGAAATGTCGGAACGATGATCCGAACAGCAGATGCGTTTGGTTTAGCAGGTGTGATCTTAGGGAAAGGTTCAGCTGATATTTATAGCACCAAAGTTTTAAGAAGTATGCAGGGAAGCAATTACCATTTACCAGTTATCTCACAAGAGTTAGACGCGCTCATTCCTGAATTGAAAGAAAAAGGATTTGCGATATACGGAACAGAACTCAATGAAGAAGCTGTTTCTCTTCCAACCGTCGTACCAACAAAAAATTATGTGATCATTATGGGAAATGAAGGGCAAGGTGTGCGGTCAGAGTTATTAGCACTAACTGATAAAAACATCTATATCCCAATGAATGGTCATGCTGAATCATTGAATGTCGGTGTAGCTACGGGCATATTGTTGTATCATCTTTCTTCTTGATTAAGGAACTATTAAGCTTTTTGGATTTTTAAACAACCTCACTAGAATATTCCGAACATGAATGATATACTATGTACAATTTCAACGATAAATGAAATTCAAAAAGGTGGCAGATCGAAAATTATGACAGAAAAATGGCGTGAAGACGAAGAATACATGTCTTATATCGAAGATCTATTAGAAACAGAAGCAGTACAAAAATTAGCTGATTATATCCAACATGTACATTCGACAAGATTGGAACACTCGATCAGTGTTTCTTATCATAGTTACAAATTAGCAAAAAAATGGGGGGGAGATGCAAGAGCTACTGCACGTGCAGGACTTTTACATGACCTATTCTATTATGACTGGCGTACAACAAAATTTGATGAAGGCACACATGCGTATGTGCATCCTAGGATCGCTGTGAAAAATGCAGAAAAGATTACTGAACTTTCTGATTTAGAGCGTGACATCATCTTGAAACATATGTGGGGGGCAACGATCGCTCCACCAAAATACAAAGAAAGCTATATTGTGACATTTGTTGACAAGTATTGTGCAGTGAAAGAAGCGGCGCAACCAGTAACGGATACAATGAAACAAAAATGGCAACGATATTTTGGAAAAGAACAGTCGATCTAACTATTTGACCAGCCGAACGAAAACAGTCGAAGGTCCCGATCATGGGAAACCTTTGACTGTTTTTTTGTGGGAAAGTAGTTGACGAAACAAGTTTTATAAGGTTAACTCTTTATTAGGTGAATGTACATAGATGAAAAAAAGCATAAAGGGGGTGATGATAAGATGCCATACGTATCTTATTTAGCAGAGTTCAAGGACTTCAGTTATTAAGCTTACTTTGTTGAAGGACTCTTTTTTCTTCAAAGTAGCTACTTTTGAAAGAAGAAAGGACTCAAAAAATCATGGAAACAACAATCAAAACGTATCAATATTTCTTTATCAAACGAGAAATCGAGCAACTGTTAAATGTCTATCATTCAGTGAATGATAAAAAAACTGTCGCAACTGTTCAAGCATTAGCCACAGAACGAATCAACGAGGTAGTAGAAAATGATCCTAATGTAATCGCCTTACTTGAACCATTTGTGAAGCAAATCATGGACACAAACTTGAAAAAAGAAAAAGCGACAGAATTGCTCGAACGTTTAAAAGAACATGTTGCGCCATTCAAGCAACCATCAAAAATCCAAGTGGAAAAAATATTCCGAAAAGTGAAAAAGCTGAAACACCCAGATTGGCAAACATTGGATCTTAAAGAGCATACTTATGTGGGCTGGAATGATCCAGGAACACAGAAGAAATATCTGCTTTATTATGCAGATGAGCGGCTACAAGGTGTCCATGGCACACTTTCTCCGACGATCATCAAAGGAGTATGCGCGATTTGCCATAAGACTTCGAGTGTTTCGATGTTTCTTTCTACGACAAAATCAGGATCAGATGGCACGTATACTAAAAAAGGAAATTACATTTGTCATGATAGTGATCAGTGCAATCAGCAACTAGTAAAGCTGGCACCATTCTATGAATTTACAGACATCGTGAAGAAAGAAAAATAGCGCCATTGTTTTTCTTGAGAATGTATGATAGACTTTCTGTAAATGAATAGGTGATGGTGTTCGCCTTTAAATGTCGATCGATAGATGACTAATGACGCCTACTAAAAATCGGAGAATCCGTTTTTTTAGTAGGCTTTTTTTGTGGGGAGGAATAGAAAAATGGATCAACGTTTACTTAGTCCATTCAAAGTAGGAACATATATGTTGAAATGGTTAGTGATCACTGCTTGTTTAGGCGTACTAATGGGAGGACTTTCCGCTTTTTTTCTAAATAGCTTAACCGTGGTGACGGATTTACGAGAAGCACATACTTGGTTATTGTATCTATTACCCGTTAGTGGGGCATTATTTGCATTTCTTTATCAACGATACGGTGGAAATGCCAGTCGTGGGAATAATCTGGTCATTGATCAAGGGAATGGTGGGGAAGAAAAAATCCCGCTCCGATTGATTCCTTTAACGCTTTTCGGTACGATCACGACGCATCTCTTTGGCGGTTCTGTCGGCCGAGAAGGAACAGCAGTCCAAATGGGGGGCGCTTTAGCTGAAAATCTAGCAAGAGGATTAAAATTGAGTCCTATCGAACGAGAGGTGCTGATCATTAGTGGGATCAGTGCGGGATTTAGTTCAGTGTTTGGGACACCTTTAGCAGGCACATTGTTTGGACTTGAAGTATTAGCGATCGGAAAGATGCGAACAGAAGCGATCTTTCCCAGTTTTTTTGCTGCTTTATTTGCTAATTTTGTAACGGAAAGTATTGGTGTCACGCATATCCATTATAAGATGGGGGAAATCCCAGGGTGGAGTCCTGCTCTATTTGGCAAATTGATGGTGGCGGGTATCGCATTTGGCGTGATTGGTTGGGTTTTTAGTCGTTCGATCGTCTTTTTGAAAAAGTGGTATCTGAAATGGTTCAAACATCCAATCACTAGAAATTTTATTGGTGGAGGAATTGTCGTAGTTGTTGCACTGATTTTACAAACACAACGCTACTTAGGACTTAGCTTACCTTTATTGCAAGATGCATTTGCCGGAAAAGCACATGCCTATGATTTTATCGGTAAATTGGGATTTACTGTCCTTTCATTAGGCGCTGGCTATCAAGGTGGGGAAGTAACCCCTTTGTTTGAGATTGGCGCAACTCTAGGGGCAACTTTAGCTCCTATCTTGCATGTTTCGATTCCTTTTCTAGCTGCATTAGGATTTATTGGTGTGTTTTCTGGAGCGACGAATACACCAATTGCTTGTTTTGTTATGGGGATCGAATTATTTGGAGGAGAAGCAGCTAGTTTCTTTTTTATGATTTGTTTGATCAGTTTCATGTGTTCAGGAAATAACGGAATCTACTCCGCACAAAAAGTAATGATCAAAAAAGGGATTTTATTTTTACCAATGAAAAAAGATCAGAGAGAATAGTTTACTGATTGAAAGAAAAAAAGAAGTTGCATGAAGCGCAACTTCTTTTTTTTAGGCGATAAGTGTGATCAAAGCTAGCAATCCAGTCAGTCCAAAGATAGTACCACATACGATCATGTGACGTTTTTTGTGCAACATCAAGATCGCGATATATTCTCTAAGAAAAGCATTCGGCAAATAATAAAAGGCTGTTTTTGCACCAATACCATTGGCTTTTAACTGTGCTTGCTTCGCAAAGAGTCCTGCACGGAAAATGTGGTAATTATTTGAACTGAAAATCGCACGATAAGCGCCACCGCCAGATTCACGATCCATCAATTCTTTAGAGAAACGCATATTTTCTAAAGTGGTTGTTGAATTTGTTTCAACTAAAATGTCTCGCTCTGGAATCCCTTTTTCCAAGGCATAGTTTTTCATGGCAATTGCTTCTGGTAACTTTTCGTCTGCACCTTGACCACCAGACATCAAAAGAATCGGTGGATTGAGCGTAGCATGACTTTGGGCCCAATAAAAGGCAATCGCTTTGTCGATCCGTTTAGCTAGCAGGGGAGAAACACGTTCCCCGTTGATCAGGCCTGCGCCTAACACAATAATATAATTCTGGTTATAACGTGGTCGGTTGAACTGATATAAGAAAGAGACAGTCATAAAATTATAGAAGACAATAAACAGATAAATCAAGATAACTGCTATACCAGAAAGAAGAACATTGATCCACGCTGGCAAGTAATTGATTAAAAATACTGTGGCAACTATATATAGTGTTAATGCAATCCCTAGTAGTAAAGTCAAAAGATTAGCCAGTGAACGTGATTCTCTTTTTAAGACGATGATGCCATTCCAAATGAGAAAGACGACCAAAATATATATACCAAATAGTAAAATCAATAGAGCAGGTACTGCAATCAAAGCAAAAATCCCACCAATAAAGATATTCTGCGTCTCAAAAAGCAAGAGTAATAAATAAGCGCCGAAACTAATCAAAAATAAATTGAAGATCAAACCATTCAGTAGTCGCCTTTTTTCGGTAAAATAAAAAAAAGCAAAGATACTGAAAAAAGCGAGAGGGATCAAGAAATAAAAACTCGCATAAAAGATCTCCAATACAATGAAATACGTAAGCATCAATGCGAATGTCCAAGTACCACAATAAAAGAATAACGCTGGATCTTTTTGTTTCCTGCGCCAGGTGATGATCCCAACCATCCCAACGATATAGAGAATCGAAAAAATCAAATCTCTTGTTAAATTCATAATACCAACTCCTTTTTCTAATCGTGGAGTCATCACTGCGAATGAAAAAGGAAACAGCTGATTAACAGACTAGTGATGATTATTCAACACGAACTGATAGTGTTACTCGCCCCTCATAGACCAACCCTCCAAGTAACAATCTACCATCTACAGTATAACGAAAAATTTGTAAAAATGCTGTTATAAAAAAAGAAAAAATAGAAAATACATTTATTTTCTGTAAGAAGCAGAAAAATACCCAAACAGTAAAGGTTGATGGCGTCTCGTCGATTCGTGAAGAAGAGCCAGCTTTGACTGTTTGGGTAAGTAGTTGATCTAACTATTTGGAATTTTTATTTAGAATAGATTACTGAAAAAATTAGTGACATTGCGCCAGCCAATCACAAAGATGTTCGCTTTTTCCACCGAACTAGCAGTGATGATGTCTGTGCTTGGAGAGGCACCATCTTCTAAGTAACCTAATTGATCATCAGCTAAAGTGATGGTGGCTGTGCCAACCTTTGTGCCTCTAACGATCGGTGCTTCAAGTTCATTATCCTTTACCTTTGTCTCATCAATCTTAGGTGTGATCGTCAATTGACCCGTATCCATATCATTTCTGACCCAGACACTGACTGGGCTTTTTAATACGACATTGACAGAAGTTTCTTTTCCGTTTTTCACATCGATCGCTTTGAGTGAAGGAATGCTTGCGTTTGCTTTACCGATTTCTTTGACTGACCAGTTATCATAGCAATAATCCATCAAGCGAGCCGTCTCGGTGAAGCGAACGCTTGGGTTTTGCTCATGACCTTCAGCATTCAATATGACTGTAATGATGCGTTTGCCATCTCGTTCGATGGTACCGACAAAACAAGCACCAGCAAAATCAGTTGTTCCAGTTTTTAGTCCATCAACGCCTTCTTTGAAGTTGATAAAACCTGGAAGCATCCAATTCCAATTGACCATTTCCACCGGGGATTGTGTGTTTTCACCAAACATTTTTGTTGCAGTGCTCGTCACTTCTAGTACCTCAGGGAAATCGAGTAACAGGTGACGTGCGATGATTGCTACGTCTTTTGCGGACATTTGATTTTCATCTGCCTCGCCAGTCCCTTCTGGACGATTTGCGCCAAGGTAAACATTGTTCAACCCAGAAACATTGACGATCGTTGCATTTTCAATGCCCCATTCTTTTAACTGGTCATTCATGACAGTCAGAAATGCTGTTTCACTACCAGAGATCTTTTCAGCTAAAGCGACCATTGATGCGTTGGCTGATTGGATAAAGGCAGAGTCAAAAAGTTCTTTTACAGTATAGGTATTCTCCTTATGTAAGGGAACATTCGATAAATTAGGTGCGATGCTTAATGTTTCAGCATAATCGGAGATTGCCACTTCATCATCCCAGGATAAATTTCCTTCTTTGACTTGGTCAAGTACGATGTACAACCCGATGATTTTTGAGATTGACGCGATCCCCATTGTTTTTTCTCCGTCTTGGTCGTATAAAATTTTTCCGCTTGTTGCATCCACAGCAAAGGCTGCTTGGGAATTCACAGAAAATGCTTCATCGGCCTGTACGGATAAAGTTGGCAAGAATGATCCTAACGTCAAAAGAAGCGTTGCCAACAGTAAAGCGAAATGTTTTTTCTTAGTGCCCATGTCCAATCTCCTTGTTTTCTAATTTGATTTGCTACAAATTAAAATTTTATCAGAGAGTGTGCGTAGTTTCAATGTTTCTGAAAAAAACTTTAGATAAACCAAACGAACACAAGAGGATAGTTAGCGTTGATTCTTTTTGACTCGCACAGGTTGAGCCTCGGGTTCATTTAGACGAAAGGCAGTGAATACAAATAGAGCAGTCATACATAGTAAACTAAATATCATCAATAATTGCATAAAAACACCTCGATTTCTACTTTTCTTAATGTTATCAGTTAGGTATGAATAATTTCGCTGTGAAATGTAACGAATCATTGATGAAATTTTGAAGAATAGTTGAAGAAAACAAGCCTTAGTTAGAGATGAGATTGAAAACGTTTTTTTGTCTAGGGGTCATTTTGTTTTATGGATAAAAATGGTTGTGGTAGACTTTAGTTAGTAGTATTGAAGAAATGATTTTTAGGAGGGGTACGTTTATGGCGAAAAAGGATAGAGAGTTACTGTCACAACTGACTTCAGAAGGTGCCAAAGGACCATTTATTACTATTATGCTAAACACTCACGTTGCACATCAAGATGTGGAAAAAGATCAGATCAAATTCAAGAACTTTGCAAAAGAAGCAAAAAAACGTTTTGAAAAGAAATATGCGGAGCATGATTGGTCGATTTTTCAAAAAAAGATCGATCAACTACTAGAAGATGCTTCATTTTGGCGCAGTGCCACTGCGAGTGTCGCGGTGATCTTGTCTCCTGAAAGTACCATTGTTCATCGTTTGAGCATTGCAGTAGATGATCAATATTATGTAAGTGATCTACCTTATTTATTAGCGATCATCAAAAATGGACATTTTAACTACTCGTATTATTTACTGGGATTGAATCGTGATTCAATGAAGCTTTACGAAGTAAGCAACAAACAAGTAAAAGAAGTTGATCTACCCGAAGGAGCACCAACAGATGTGGTGACAGCTTTAGGCTCTGAGTTGACAGGTGGAGGTATCAACTACTCGTCAAATGGTAGTGAAGGCTCAACATTCCATGGGGTGAACCCGAAAGACGAAGAAGTTGAAATTGACTGGATCAATTATTATCAAGCGGTCGATGAATTTCTTAAAGACAGCTTGGATAATCCTGAAAAATGGCCTGTGTACTTGTACGCTTTGCCTGAAAATCAAACAATGTTCAAAAAAGTGGCAAAAAACCCTTATTACCGTTCAGATGTGGCGATCTCAGCTTCACCTGCCCAATTATCTTTAAAAGATATCGAAGCAGGTGCGAAGAAACTTTCGGATGAACTGGCAGCGAAGGAAGCAAGTAGCTACAATCAATTGTTAGATAAAAAATTCTTGGATCAACTAGTGGACATCGTGCCAGCAGCGAAAGAAGGGAAGATTTCTCACTTATTTATCGCAACCTCTAATCTTGCTGACGGATTTGGTGAAGACCCAGAAACAGAATACGACCGTCGACAAGTGTTGAATCAACTGGCTGACGACGTGATCACTAATGGCGGACAAGTCTTTATCTTGGATCAAAAAGATGCGCCTGACGAAAAGAGTTTGACCGCGATATTGCGTTATTAGTCTCTAGGAACAGTACCTAGAAACGTTTGGTCATCCATTTAATAAAAAAGGAAAAGCCATGCAGATCATTTACTTGATTTCGTGGCTTTTTCTTATTTCTCAGGAGAAAGATGAGAAGATCAGCAAGTTGAAAAGTGAATTTTTTTTAAGTGTAAATTAAAAACGTTCGTTTTTTTTGGAGAAATAAGCAAAAGAATGAAAAAAAAATAAAAAAAGTCCAAAATTTACTAGCTAAACTGTAATTAATGTGCTACAATAACTATGTAGTTTTTGTTCGGTAATCTTGGTAGTTTGTTTCAAATAAACATCTTCCAGATATTCACCATTCAAGTAATTGCAAAATATGTGTTTGATACACAAGGAGGATTTTTATTATGGAAACAGGTACAGTGAAATGGTTTAACTCAGAAAAAGGTTTCGGTTTCATTACAGCAGAAAACGGCAACGATGTATTCGTTCATTTCTCAGCTATCCAAGGTGATGGATTCAAAACTTTAGAAGAAGGCCAAACAGTAAACTTCGATGTTGAAGAAGGTCAACGTGGCCCTCAAGCAACTAACGTTGTTAAAGCTTAATTAACCCACTACTAAATAAAAGCTCAGTCTGCTAGTTCCTAGCGGTCTGGGCTTTTTTGTGTTTTCTTTTCATATGCTCTGATTCTCTACACCTTAGACATCGCCTTGCATGGTTGGATGAGTGATAACGAGAGAAGGAGGCTGGAAGTGGACTTACTGTTTCTCTTAGTGGCAAAGATAACAACAGACGTATGCTTTAGGTTGATTTCCTAAGAATTTTCAAGTGATTTGTAGTATAATTTCAAAAGAAGACTAGAGGGAAGAGAAGAGGAAGATATGTTGAAACCGAAAACTTATGCAGTCGTTGATATTGAAACGACTGGGACAAATCCAAAAGAAGATCGCATTATCCAATTTGGATGTGTCATGATCGAAGATGGGCGGATCACCTCTCGTTATTCGATGGATATCAACCCTGGGCGAAAAATCTCAAAACAGATCCAGCATTTGACAGGGATCACCAATCAACGTGTCCATCGTTCACCCTATTTTGAAGATGTAGCACAAACGATTTACAACCTTCTAGCGGATACTATCTTCGTGGCGCATAATATTTATTTTGATTATCAGTTTTTGAATCATGAATTGACTCGCTGTGGCGTACCTAAATTAAAGATTCCGGGAATCGATACGGTCGAGTTGGCACAGATATTTTTGCCGACCGAACCGAGCTTTCGTTTAGCTGATTTGTCAGAAAGTCTGGGTTTTATCCACGATAACCCCCATCAGGCAGACAGTGATGCAGAAGTGACAGCACAGTTGCTCTTACTGATTGAAGAACGGATGCGTCAGTTACCTTTAGTGACGCTTGAACAGATCGTGAAACTGAGCAAGCATACAGGGATGGATACCAGATTATTCATCGAACAAATCACCAACGAACTGAGAAAGCAACCACCCCCTTTATCCGATGAACTGGAAATCATCGAGGGGATCGCCTTACAAAAAAAAGAAGTCGAACTGTTTTCAGAAGTTTACTATGGCCATAAAGATTATCCAAGAAAAAAACAAGCGAAAGAAAAAATATTTGGAAAAACGTTGATATATCGTAAAGAACAAAATCGTTTGATGAATGTTGTCTATGATCATTTTACCAAAGATGAATCGAAAAATTTGATGATCGAAGCAGCGACTGGTATGGGTAAGACGATTGGTTATCTATTGCCTCTTAGCTACTTAGCCACACCGGAGAAGCCGGCAGTTATCAGTACGGTATCGCTTGTTTTACAAGAGCAGATCATGGAAAAAGATATTCCTTTGTTAAACCAATTATTCGACCAACCGATCCAAGCGACGATTATCAAAAGCTACCGCCATTATCTCGATTTGCAACGGTTTAAAGCCACACTACTTGAGCCAAAAGAGCAAAAGCAGTATGCACTCTATCAAATGACGGTTCTTGTCTGGCTGACACAGACGAAAACAGGAGATTTAGATGAGTTGCATCTAACGAATTTGAATCATGCCTTTTTTACAGATGTTTCGCATCGCGGGCTTGACTTTTTAGCGAAAAAACAAGCGTTCTATGAACAAGATTTTATTCGATTCTTGCATCGACAAATCAAGCAAAGTAACTTCTTGATCGTCAACCATGCTTTTTTAGTCCAAGAAACACAAAGAAAGACACCGTTGTTGCCTGAAAGTCCTTATTTATTGATTGATGAAGCACATCATTTGCCAGAGATTGCTGAAAAAGTCAATGATCAACGATTCAGTTTGAGCTATTTTAACAAGGAAGTACAATTATTCGAAGAACCTGACCGTTTGTTCGATCGCTTCAAAGGCTATCTTCCAGCCAATCATGAAGGCCAGCGCTGGCTTGATATCTACAAAGAAGAGTTGTCTGCGCTTCGTGAGGCACAGCTTTGTTTAGCTGAAGGGCTACTTGAGATCGTACCTCAACAAAAAAGACAAACTTACCCGGAAGAAGTCATGATCATGAAAGAGGACTTGGATAAATTATCTTTTGAAGCAAGTACAGCCATTGACCATCTTCATCTTTTTTACCAAGAAATAAAGGAATTGCAGTACAGGATCCGTTCAGGGTTAGAGGTGCTTCAAGAAAGTTGGACGAAGCAAATGCGTGTCGATCTTGCAAGTTTGTATGCTTTATTTGATCGTTTAGATCAACAAGCAAGTTTTATGGAAGAATGGTTGGAGAATTGGCAAGAAAGTTTAGTCCATTGGTTCGTTCCGGGTTCCACCCCTCAGCAGACGATGTTCCATCTCCACGATTTCACTGCCGCACTGATCCCAAACACAGTTTGGTATCAGCGCTATGAACGGATTTTATATATAGGTGGGACATTAAAAGTAGGTCCAGATCGTCAATATTTAGCGAAACGATTAGGAATTGAAGGAACTCCGCTGAAAGTCATTGCCTCTCCTTATGATTACGAAAAACAAGCACGGATCTTCGTACCAAAAGAAGCACCAGAGATCAATCAATTAAGTGGTACAGCATATGTCGATTATCTAACGGATGTGTTATACCAGTTGATCAGACAAGAAAAAAGACCAATCCTGGTTTTGTTTACCTCTCATGATGTTTTACAAAAGGTATATCAACGAATGCATTTGACAATGCTTGAACAAGGAAGAGAGATTTTAGCTCAAGGAATCGGTGGCAGTCGTGAGAAACTATTGAAACGCTTTGTTCTTTCTGAAATGAGCGTACTATTCGGTGCAGATAGTTTTTGGGAAGGCGTCGACCTGCCAGGAGATGCGTTACAATTAGTCGTCATTACGCGACTGCCATTCGATCATCCACAACGTCCGATGGTCAAAGCGAGAAATGCGTATTTAGAATCAGAAGGCATCAATCCTTTTTATCAAGAATCCTTACCAAAGGCAGCATTGAAGGTCAGACAAGCTTTAGGTCGTTTGATCCGTTCGGAAACGGACAAAGGCGTCTTGCTGATTTTAGATCGACGATTGGTGACCGCAAAATATGGCGCGAGGATCATTCATGCTTTACCTAAAAAAATACCTGTCCAAGAGGCGCCTTTTGAACAAATTTGTGAGGATATCCATGATTTCTTAAACAAAAACGAAGAAATTAAGCCATGATCGAGGACTATTTTCACCTCGAAATCTGTTATAATGGACATCAATGAAAAAAGAAGGAGCGACAGTCCTTGAAGAATCAGACAAACAAAGAACATACGATCAATCGCGTGTTATTAGGCTTGATCATCGCTTTATTAGCAGTAATCGTGATCAGCACTATTTTTTATCTGCGTGCGACACGCCCAATGACGCAAGCGAAACAAGAGGCGACAAAGCTAGCTGAACAATATGCAAATCTCGAGGAAGTGGACCAATTCTATTGGTTTACTCGAGAAGCCACTTATTTTTCATTAACAGGCCAAAACGATAAAGGGCAAGATATTGCAGTGATCATTCCTAAATCAGGTGAGCGAGTAAAAGTTTTAGAACAAAAAGCAGGATTGACCGAAGAAGCTGCCCGCCAAGAAATCAGCCAGAAGCATCCCGATCAACAAGTGGAAAAAGCTTCCTTAGGGATGTACAAAGATGAACCAGTATGGGAAGTCATTGCCAAAACGCCAGATGACCAGTTGAATTATTATTTAATTTCTTTTGAAACGGGAGAGGAAGTCAAAGTCATCAGCGGGATATAGAAAAGACGGATGAAAGGGTAGATTGGATGAAACAGTCAAAAAGAGTGGAACGCTTAGAGCCTTCCGTAACACTAGCAACTGCAGCAAAAGCAAAGGCATTGAAAGCACAAGGGAAAGACATTATCAGTTTGACCGTAGGAGAGCCTGATTTTGCTACACCTGAAAATATCCAAGAAGCAGCGATCGCAGCCATCAAGAATGGAAAAGCAAGTTATTATACGCCGACAGCGGGTATTCCAGAATTAAGGCAGGCAATCGTTTCGTATCTGGAAACCTATTATGGATTGACTTACGATGCTTCTCAGACGATTGTGACAGACGGGGCGAAATTTGCCCTTTATGCCTTATTCCAAACGATCCTAGATCCAAAAGATGAAGTCATCATTCCAGTGCCTTATTGGGTGAGCTATGGGGAACAAGTCAAGTTAGCAGAAGGTGTCCCTGTTTTTGTCACGGGTCAAGAAGTCAATGATTTCAAAGTGACCCTTGAACAATTGGAACAAGCACGTTCTTCCAAGACAAAAGCAGTCATTATCAATTCTCCTTCCAATCCGACAGGGATGATCTATACAAAAGAAGAACTACAAGAGATTGGTGAATGGGCAGTAAAAAACGATATTTTAATAGTTGCTGATGATATTTATGGCCGATTAGTTTATAATGACAATGAGTTTACTCCAATTGCAACGATTTCAAAAGCAATACGTGAACAGACGATAATCATCAACGGTGTATCAAAAACCTATGCAATGACAGGCTGGCGTATCGGATACGCGGTCGGCGATCAAAAAATCATTGATGGGATGATTGCGATTGCGTCACAATCAACTAGTAACCCAACTGCAGTCAGTCAATATGCGGCTGTGGAAGCACTACAAGGGGAACAAGATACCGTTGAAGAGATGCGCAAAGCATTTGAAGAACGTCTAGACATCGTATTTCCGCTTGTTGCTGATTTGCCCGGGGTGTCGGTCAAAAGACCACAAGGCGCATTTTACTTGTTTCCGAATGTGAAAGAAACGTTAGCGATATGTGGCTATGAACAAGTGACTCCGTGGGTCGAAGATCTACTAGAAGAAGCAGGGGTTGCTCTAGTTACAGGTGAAGGTTTCGGCGCACCGGAAAATGTTCGTTTGAGTTATGCGGCGAATCTAGCAACGTTAGAAGAAGGAATCCGACGAATCCAACGTTTTATTGAGAGTAAAAGTCAAAACGAATAGAAATTATTATAGGACAAAGGAGAATTTTACGTGGAACAAATTCAAATCATCGATTCAAAAAAACATGTAGGCGAAACAGTAACGATCGGTGCTTGGGTCGCTAATAAGCGTTCAAGTGGGAAAATCGCCTTTTTACAATTACGAGATGGGACAGCATTCTTCCAAGGAGTTGTCGTAAAAAGTGAAGTGCCTGAGGAAGTTTTCCAAATGGCAAAAAATCTTTCTCAAGAAACATCGATCCTTGTGACAGGTGAGATTCGTGAAGACAGCCGTTCTAAATTTGGCTATGAGATCGGGATCACGAACATTGAAGTAGTAAGTGAAAGCCATGATTATCCGATCACACCAAAGGAACATGGAACAGATTTCTTGATGGATCATCGCCATTTATGGTTACGTTCTTCTCGCCAACACGCAGTGATGCAGATTCGAAATGAAATCATCCGTGCAACCTACGAATTTTTCAACAACAACCAATTCGTTAAAATCGATCCACCGATCTTGACTGGTTCTGCGCCAGAAGGAACAACCGATCTATTTGAGACAAACTACTTTGACCAAAAAGCATATCTGTCACAAAGTGGCCAATTGTATATGGAAGCTGCTGCAATGGCATTTGGTAAAGTATTTTCATTTGGACCAACTTTCCGTGCTGAAAAATCAAAAACACGTCGTCATTTGATCGAATTTTGGATGATCGAACCTGAAATGGCGTTCACGCATCAAGAAGAAAGCTTAGAAGTACAAGAACAATATGTTGCTTTCTTAGTTCAAAGTGTATTAGATAACTGCGAGTATGCTTTAGACGTCTTAGAACGTGATAAAGAAGTATTGAAAACTTATACTAAATTACCTTTCCCACGTATCACGTATGATGATGCTATCGAGTTATTGAAGAAAAATGGCTTTGACGATATCGAGTGGGGCGATGATTTCGGTTCACCACACGAAACGTTCATTGCGAACTCATTTGAACAACCAGTCTTTATCTTGAACTATCCAAAAGCGATCAAACCATTCTATATGAAACCACATCCAACAAGAGAAGATGTCGTGATTTGTGCAGATATGATCGCACCTGAAGGATATGGAGAGATCATCGGCGGAAGTGAACGTGCGACTGACTATGATTTCTTACTTGAACAAATCAAGAATCATGGCTTAGACGAAAAAGAATACTCATGGTACCTAGATCTACGTAAATACGGATCTGTTCCACATTCTGGTTTCGGCTTAGGCTTAGAACGTACAGTGACTTGGATCTCAGGGATCGATCATGTACGTGAAGCAATTCCATTCCCACGTTTGTTAAATCGTATTTACCCATAAGAAATAAGACGCGTTCCACGAAAATCGTTCATCGGATTTTCGTGGAACGCATTTTTTTAAGAAGTAGTTATAAAATCACTAATGTTCCATTTCCTTCTTTCTTTGGCTAGACGTGTATGGGATAATAACGTAAAAGTAGCATGGAAAGTAGGGGATGAGATGGAACAACGACTTTTATTCATTGGAGATAGTATCACAGATGCGGGTAGAGAAACTGACGATCTCGGTCATGGCTATGCACTGTTAACAGCAGCAAAATTGGCTGCGAGTGATCCAGAAAACACGTGGACATTCGTCAATCGCGGAATCGGCGGAAATAAGTTGGCAGACCTCAAGAAGCGCTGGCAAGCAGACTGCATCGATTTGAAACCTGATATCGTCTCAATTTTGATCGGTATCAATGATACATGGCACAATGTAGGCGAGCCTGAAGCATTTGCGACAAAAGAATCCTTTACTCGTTTTGAAGCAGATTATCGGTATTTACTTGATCGTTTAGTGGAAAGTGGCATCAAAAAAATCGTCTTGATGGAACCATTTGTTTTGCCAGAGCCTGAAGATCGGAGAAGTTGGCGTAGTGATCTTGATCCAAAGACCCACTTGATTCGTCAACTAGCAAAAGAATATCAAGCAGTTTTTGTCCCGTTAGATGGAACGTTGAATTCTTTAGGCATCTCATATGGCTATGAGAAATACACAGGGGATGATGGTGTCCATCCGACACTACTGGGTCATGAAACGATTGCCAATATTTGGATAGAAACGGTCAAAAAAAGAAAAGAGTGGTTTGAATGATCATTCGGCCAGCAACCGAAGCAGATCTACCGATGATCAATACGTTGATCAGGCAACAAGAAAATCGATTCTTGAAGGAACTAACGTTGCCAGATATAAACGATCCATTGAATATATCGTTTATAGCAGCACAAGATGACGCAGAAAAACCAATGATTTTCGCTTTTGGACAAGCGAGACAAATCGAAACGACTGACGCAGATCAGCAAACTGGTGAACTGATTCAAACGATTTTTGTAGCAGTCGATCATGAAAGAACCGTAGCCGCTCAGTTTATGGAGCAGTGGTTATTAGAAGCAAAAAAACGTAAAATCAAGAGAGTAGAATTCAATAGTTTTTAACGTAAGGCTCTCGTTAGAATGGAGAAAGAAACAATGAGTTGTATTGGAAATATTATTTGGTTTATTTTTGGTGGTTTACTCGGTGGACTTAGTTGGGCGATAGCAGGTGTGTTATGGTGTATCACAATTGTTGGTATTCCGGTCGGGCTACAATGCTTTAAACTAGCTTCTTTATCGTTTGCACCCTTTGGAAAAGAAGTCATTTATACAAACAATGGCGTATCTTTGATCGTCAATATCATTTGGTTGATCGTGTCAGGTCTACCGATTGCTCTAGGGCATGTCATCAGTGGGATTTTACTTTGTATCACGATCATTGGTATTCCTTTTGCAAAGCAGTCCTTCAAATTAGCCCGCCTAGCGCTGATGCCGTTTGGGGCAGAAATCGTTTAAATAGTCACTAAATATAAAAGTAACTCTCTTGCACAGTTGTTTGTCTGTCGAAAGAGTTACTTTTTTTTACACTTAGCGAGTGATATCTGTATGTTTTTTAGGTATTTGCTTACTCAAAAAATTCGATTTGTTGGTTGCGTCTACTATGCGATGATTAAAATTTGCTTGTGTAAGGGACGGATGTGTTGGAGAAGTTGGACTTAGCACGTCTGTGGAGTTACTTTTGGAGGTCTGTCTATCAGAAAAAATCCTTTCTCTGAATGTTTTGACTGTTGCACCAAATCGCTGGCTCTTAACTTTTACTTTTCGTCGATAGGCCTCTTTTGATGATTGATCCGTTCCATCAATGATTGCGCTGATGTGAGCATCCAATGGTTTCAATCGTCTGGAATCATCATAAAAAACATGATAATAATAAGGTGCGACCTCGACGGATTGATTTTTAACAAATGTTTTAGGTGTTCTAGGATCTTGGTAGACTTTCTTTACGAAATCATTCGAAATTTCAACAAAGTCATCTCTTGAGATAGTTTCTTTTAGACCAGTGATGTTTTTCCGCTGTTCATAATGTTTCCATAGCTGGGAAAATTTTTCATTATGCTTTGTGTTTTCACCTAGAAAAGTCTGATAGAAACGTTTGCGAAATGCTATTGATGTACAAAATTTTGGTTTTACTTTGCCTTCAGCAAAGGGGGGCGTGAATGTAGCCTCTTGGCAATGATGAAGGACACTTCGAAAGGCAGTAAGTGGTTCTAAGATGGGGCAAACAGGAATTAGCGCATATCCTCTCATGTCAAAATCAAGATTCTTTGGTGGCGTTTCTGAGAGTTGGTTGATTGCATCAATGATATTGACTTTAGATTCGCTATGATGTTCGAGTTTTGTAGCAAAAAGTATTTTACTTAACGTTTCCAAATGATCTGCTGGGATAGTTGATAACTGATTACCCATGTTGGTATTTGCCGCAAATTTATCTATTTTAGCGACAAGATAGTCATGTTCTTGCTTATAGATGATCAAAGTATAAATATGATTATGATGATAAGAAGGACTTACAATGTATGAAGGAATAATCATAAAACTCGCTGGATCATTTTTTTTCAGATTTTCGATTTCCTGTTGCAATTCTGCCGGTTTTTTCATTTCGTAGTATGTAATCGTACTTTTTAAAGACTGGATCACTTTAGTTTTTTGCGTTTCATTGATCAAGGCATGATCAACATCATTTTCGATCATTTTGATAAATCTTGAAAATAAAAATTGGTAATTCTTTTTCCCGTCTGCACCTACAACTTCAAACGCTGCTGCATTTCCTAATCTTAGAGCAAGTGCCAATTGATGGTATTGTCCGTCAAAATCAAGCATATTTCTTCTCCTTATCTTTTGATCTTTCAAAGATATTCTCCTTTATTTTCTATTGTAAAAAGTTTATCATTCGTCACTTTTACATAAGAAACTTCTTTTACACCTTAAAGAAATAATGATTCTCCCGAACGATACTTAAATCATGATCCGTTGTTACTATGATTTGACATATGAATACTCATTCATGTATAATAACTTATGAAGAGATAGTCATATGTTTAGTAAGGAGGGACTTAAAATGAAAAGTTATCAATTAGAAGGTTTAGATTGCGCAAATTGTGCGATGAAAATTGAAAAAAAAGTACAAGCAATACCTGGCGTAAAAGAAGCATCGGTCAATTTTGCGACTGGAAAAATGATGATCGATGCAGATAAAGCTGTCATTGAAACGATTGAAAAGCAAGCAACAGAAGAAATCCATCAATTAGAACCAGATGTCAAAATAATCGAAGTGAAAAAGCAGACAAGTAAAAATCATGAACCAGAAAAAGAAAATAAAACAGCATTGTTACGTATCGCCATAGCGTCACTTAGCTTGCTTTTATTGTTTTTATGGAAGCCTGCTGAGCCAATTCGTTTCATTACTTTTTTGGCCATTTTTGTTCTCATTGGCTTTGATGTTATCAAGCAAGCGTTCGTCAATATTCGTAAAGGACAAGTGTTTGATGAAAACTTTTTGATGTCGATTGCAACGATCGGTGCGATGATGATCGGTGAATATCCAGAAGCAGTTGCTGTCATGTTGTTTTATCAAATCGGTGAGTATTTCCAACATTTTGCGGTCGATCAGTCTCGTCGGTCAATTCGTGAGTTGATGGCGATCCGACCGGAAGTTGCTCATGTGATCACTGAAACCGGCTTGGTAAATAAGCAACCAGAAGAAGTGCGGATCGGTGAGTCGGTCATGGTCAAACCAGGTGAAAGAATTCCTTTGGACGGAACGATTTTGAAGGGACAATCCCTCGTAGATACATCTGCATTAACAGGAGAATCATTGCCTAAAGAAGTGATGAGTGGTGAAAATGTATTAAGTGGTTTTATCAATAAGACCCATCCTTTAACCATCGAAGTAAAAAAGAACTATGAAAATTCGACCATCAGCAAATTATTAGAACTAGTGGAGACAGCAAGCAGTAAAAAGGCACCAGCTGAAAAATTCATCACTAAGTTTGCTCGTTACTATACGCCGATCGTTGTTGCTTTAGCTGTTCTTTTAGCAACTGTCCCACCCTTACTTTATGGAGGAGATTTTTCTGAATGGATTTATCGAGCATTGACATTTCTAGTGATCTCTTGTCCATGTGCATTGGTCATTTCTGTTCCACTTAGCTTTTTCGGAGGAATCGGTGGGGCTAGTAAACGGGGGATACTTGTAAAAGGTGGAAATTATCTAGAACTTTTAGCTCGTACAGAAACAGTGGTATTTGACAAAACAGGTACCCTGACCAAGGGTGATTTTGCCGTACAAAAAGTTGTTTCTACCATTGACGAGAAAGCGTTTATGAAATATGTGGCGAGTCTAGAAAATCTATCGACACATCCAATCGCCAAGGCGGTCATGGATACCTACAGTGGCCCGTTATATGAAATTGAAGAACCTGTAGAAATCGCTGGTGAAGGAATCAACGCACAGGTCAAGGGACAAGAGGTACTTGTCGGAAATCAAAAATTATTGGCTCGCTATGGAGTCGAGCAACCAGAGAATCATGAAATAGGAACATTGATCTATTTAGCGATCGACAGTCAGCTCGTGGGCTATTTAGTTATCGCGGATACGATCAAAGCAGATGCAACATTTGCTATCGAGACATTGAAAAAAGTCGGCGTCAAAAAGACAGTGATGTTGACAGGTGATGCTAAAACGATTGCGGAACAAGTCGCAAAAGAGGTAAGGGTTGATGCAGTCTATAGTGAACTGCTTCCAGAAGATAAGGTAGAAAAATTAGAAGCTTTGATGAGCGAAACGACTCAGAAAACTGCCTTTGTCGGAGACGGGATCAATGATGCACCGGTATTAGCTCGAGCAGATGTGGGAATCGCCATGGGTGGTTTAGGCAGTGATGCAGCTATTGAAGCAGCCGATGTCGTCATCATGAACGATGAGCCATCAAAACTTGCGGAGGCGATTCAAATTTCAAGAAAAACGTTGAAAATCGTCAAGCAAAATATTGCATTTGCTATTGGAGTAAAAGTGATCGTATTGATTCTCGGAGCTATTGGCTTTGCTTCTATGGGGAATGCAGTCTTTGCCGATGTCGGTGTGACCCTGATAGCAGTTTTAAACGCCATGCGTGGGCTATCTGTCAAAAAAGTCAAATAAACAGTCAAAAAAGCACCGTTAAACCACAGAAATCATTTATTTGAGGACTGTGGTTTTTCTGTGATTAAAATAACTGGAAGATTTTAATTGTTCTGAAAATTCCAAAATAGTTAGAAAATAATTCATGTTTGTGAGCCTTTAGATTAGGTGTTAGAGGATAAAATGAAAAATAAATGTAAAAACAATGTGTTTTACCTAAAATAATCCACAAATAAAATAACGAAGTGTTGTAAACATTATGAAAATTGAATATGATAGTCAATGAATAATTATTAAATATTTATAAAGGAGAAATCAGATGAACGAAAAACAACTGCGCTGGTTTACAGTAGCGTTGATTGCATTCAACATGGTCTGGGGTATGGGGAATGTCGTCAATAACTACGCGCAACAAGGAATCTCAGTAATCACTTCATGGTTATTGATCCTGGCTATTTATTTTATCCCCTATGCACTGATCGTCGGTCAATTAGGATCAGCATTCAAAGATAGTAAAGGGGGCGTTAGTTCTTGGGTAGAAAATACTACTTCGAATAAACGCTTAGCTTATTATGCTGCCTGGACATACTGGGTCGTGCACATTCCATACTTAGCACAAAAACCACAAGCGATTTTGATTGCAGCTGGTTGGGCAGTTCAAGGAAATGGCGATATCGTCAATACGATGTCTGTCCAAATGGTCGCAGTGATCTCCTTGATCATTTTCTTAGCTTTCTTGTATCTATCAACAAAAGGCTTATCAACGTTGAAAGTTATCGGTGGTTTAGCAGGTACAGCGATGTTCGTCATGTCATTATTATTCATTTTACTTGCTGTTACTGCGCCATTCATCAATCCAACGATGGAATTTGCGACAGCAAATATGAACCAAGTCAAAACGTATATTCCTAAGTTTGACTTTAGTTACTTTACGACTGTTTCAATGTTAGTCTTTGCTGTAGGAGGCGCTGAGAAAATCTCTCCTTATGTTAATTCTACACGTAACCCGGCAAAAGAATTTCCAAAAGGGATGATCTTTTTAGCAGCGATGGTCGGTATCTGTGCTGTTTTAGGTTCTGTGGCAATGGGTATGTTATTTGCAAGTGACAATATTCCTAAAGATTTAATGGCAAACGGTGCGTACAGTGCCTTCCAAATCTTAGGTAACTATTATGGTATTGGCAATGCATTGATGATCATCTATGCATTGACGAATATGGTTGGTCAAATTTCTGCCTTGGCATTTTCTATTGATGCGCCATTGAAGATCTTGTTAGCCGATGCAGATCCAGAATTTGTGCCAAGTTGGTTACGTAAACGTAACCGTAAAGGAACGTTGGTCAATGGTTACATGTTAACTGGTATCTTAGTCGGTATCATCATCCTATTACCGATTATTGGTATCAAAGATATGAATGAATTAGTTAAATGGTTGACGAACTTAAATTCAGTCGTTATGCCAATGCGTTACTTATGGGTATTCCTAGCCTACATGATGTTGAACAAAGCATACAAAAAATTCACGTCGGAATATAAGTTCGTGAAAAATCCTAAAGTTGGATTCATCTTTGGTGCTTGGTGTTTTGCTTTCACTGCGTTTGCATGTATTTTGGGAATGGTACCAAAAGTGGAATACGCTGCTGATCCAAAAGCTTGGTGGTTCCAATTGATCTCAAATATCGTCACACCGATCATTTTGATTTTACTAGGTATGATCTTACCAGCGATCGCACGTCGTGATAATAAGAAAAATCCGTTGAAAGAACCAGTTTCTCAACTTTAAAATAAGATTTGACCGAATCAGTCCAACGATTGGTTCGGTCTTTTTTTACGTTATTAAGAATAAGAGGTAAAATAAAAAGATGACCATTCGAAGGAGGACAAAATGAAAATAATGATTATTGGACAGTCGGGTGCAGGTAAGTCCACACTTGCAAGAAGCTTACAAGCAACGACAGGAAGCCCTCTTTTAGCTCTCGATCAATTGTGGCTAGCAACGGACTATGGAAAAGCAGCCAAGCAATGGTTGTTAAAAGAACAGGAAAAATTTATGGCGGAGAACAAGGATTGGATCATCGAAGGAAATTATCTATCGATTGCAAAAGATAGAATTGAACAAGCTGACTTGATCCTAATGCTTCGCTTGCCGAGATACCGAGCGATGTATCGTGTGATCAAGCGTTCGCTCAAACGAAAAGTAGATAAAAGTACCCGTCCAGATGTTCCAGAAGAATTTATAGAAAAATTCGACAAAGAATATTTGGACTTTTTACTTTTTGTTTGGCGTTTCAAGAACGAGAGGGAACCCTTAGCGATCAAAAAAATCTATGAACAAGGAGCAGAAGAGAAATTAGTCATTTTGAATGGTCCACGACAGCAAAAAAAATTTCTAGAGCAATGGCGAAGTAAAAGTAGTTGACACGTTTCGTTTACAAGTGTAATCTGTATTTAGAAATGAAGTTTACATTTGTAAACGAAGAGGAGAGTGATACATATGGAAGAAGTGAAAAAGCCAATCAAAATCAGTGATTCAGAATGGGAGATCATGCGTGTCGTCTGGACATTAGGAGACACCACAGCTCAGGAAATCACACAGATCCTTTCTGAATCAATGGGCTGGAAAGCAGCAACAGTCAAAACGTTATTAGGACGACTTGTCAAAAAAGAAGCGATTTGGACAGAACAAGAAGGGAAAAAATTTATTTATCATCCAGCGGTGTCTGAAACAGATACTGTGCAAAGTGCCGCAGAGAATTTATTCTCACATATTTGCGCGAAGAAAATCGGCGAGACGATTGCAGATCTTGTCTCAGAAGCAACTTTAACACAAGCAGATATTGACCAAATCATGGCAGAACTAAAGAAAAAAGAGCCAGTAACAAATATCCAGTGCAATTGCATTCCAGGACAATGTCATTGCCATCAAAACAACTAGGAGGAAACCAGCGATGAAAACAAAAGTAACGATCAAAGGAATGAGCTGTAAACATTGCGTTGCAAGAGTGGAAGAAACGGTCAATGCGCTACCGGGTGTAAAAAAAATCAATGTCAACTTAAAAAAAGAGATCGGAACTGTGTCATTAGATGAAACAGTGATCCAACCATCAACCGTATGTCAAGCAATCAATGATTTAGGCTATCAAGCAGAGGTGATTTAAATGGAGCATCCAGCTAAAAAAGACACACTGGTGATTACTGGAATGACTTGTGCCAATTGTGCTGCACGAATCGAAAAAGAGTTGAATGAACAGCCCGGTGTATTATCTGCGACTGTTAATCTGGCAACAGAAAAAGCGACGATCAATTATCAGGAAGTATCGATCGAAGAACTGATCCAAAGTGTTGAAACCATTGGTTATGGTGCGATTTTATATGATGAGGCCCATAAGCAAAAAATTGCAGAAGAAAAGCAAACTTATTTAACAAAAATGAAGCGAGATGTCATCATAGGTGCTCTCTTGACGCTTCCTATGATGATCGCGATGATTGCAATGATGTTAGGCTTCCACGGAACGCTAGTCCATTTTTTCCATGATCCATGGGTCCAACTGATTTTAGCAATCCCTGTCCAGTTTTATATTGGTTGGCGCTTTTATGAAGGAGCGTATCATGCCATCAAAACAAACGCACCCAATATGGATGTGTTAGTGGCAATCGGTACGACCGCTGCATTTGCGCTTAGTGTATACAATGGTTTTTTCAGTACACATTCATCGGACTTATATTTTGAAAGTAGCAATATGATCATCACGCTGATTTTGTTAGGAAAATATTTGGAACACACAGCCAAAAGTAAAACCGGCGATGCCATCAAGCAGTTGATGTCTCTTCAGAAAAAAACAGCACAGGTCATAAAAAATGGCGAAGAAAAGACCATACCAATCGAGGAAGTAGCGATTGGGGATATTTTACTCGTCCGACCGGGAGAACAAATCCCAACAGATGGGAAAGTCATCAAAGGGGATAGTGCGATCGATGAAGGAATGCTGACTGGAGAAAGTGTGCCAGTTGAGAAAAAAACGGGGGATCTACTCTTCGGTGGCACCATCAATTCCACAGGGATTCTTGAAATGACGGTGACGCAAGTAGGAAAAGGAACCGTCCTCTCACAAATCATCCAAATGGTGGAAGATGCCCAAGGAAGCAAAGCACCGATCCAAAAAATTGCTGATAAGATTTCTGGCATTTTTGTACCTATCGTGTTAGTCATTGCCTTCGTTACCTTAATAGCCACAGGACTAATCAGTGGCAACTGGGAACTGGCAGTGATCCATAGTGTTTCAGTGTTAGTCATCGCTTGTCCTTGTGCGTTAGGACTAGCGACGCCAACTGCTATCATGGTTGGTACAGGCTTAGGCGCACGAAAGGGTATTTTGATCAAAGGCGGCGAGGCATTAGAAGCTGCGACACATCTAGACACGATTCTTTTAGATAAAACTGGTACGATCACACAAGGGAAACCAGTGGTCACAGACGTTATCGGTGACGAAGAAGTGTTAACGATCGCCACCACATTAGAGCAAGGTTCAGAGCATCCTTTAGGTAAAGCCATTGTGACTTATGGAAAAGAACAGTCGATCACGACTTTGCCTGTGCTTCAAGCAAAAGCACATCCGGGTGCTGGGATCAGTGGAGAAATCAACGGAACATCTTATTTTATTGGTACGAGAAAACGACTAGTCGAGATGAACGTTTCATTTGAAGTGTATCAAGAACAAGCGTTACAATTAGAAGGACAAGGAAAAACCGTAATGTTTCTTGCAGATGATAGACAAGTATTGGGGATGATCGCTGTGGCTGACCAGATCAAAGAACATGCGCGATCAGCAATCCAACGATTACAAGCCCAAGGATTGGCAGTTTATATGGTCACAGGGGACAATCAATCGGTTGCAACGACGATTGGAAAAGAAGTGGGTATCTCGCCAGAACACATCTTTGCTGAAGTATTACCTGATGAAAAAGCAGGCTATGTCGAAAAATTGCAAAAAGAAGGAAAACAAGTGGGAATGGTCGGCGATGGTATCAATGATGCTCCCGCCTTGGCTTTAGCAAATGTCGGCATCGCGATGGGTAGTGGTACTGATATTGCCATGGAAACAGCAGATGTAACGTTGATGAATAGTCAACTCTCGTCGATTGGACAAACGATCGAGCTTTCAAGTGTGACCTTGAAAAAAATCAAACAAAACTTATTTTGGGCATTTATTTATAACACGATTGGCATTCCATTTGCTGCGTTTGGCTTATTGAATCCAATCATTGCCGGAGGAGCGATGGCCTTTAGCTCAATCAGTGTGTTACTCAATTCATTAAGTCTAAACCAAAAAATGAAGAAATAAACGGTTCAACAAAGGAAAGGACAGAATGAAAATGAACGAGCAAAAAAAACAAACGATGCACGAGCATCATCATGATGAAATGAAGCAACAAAAGAACATGACACACCATAAAATGGATCATACGAGTATGGACCATACAAAAATGAACCACGAGAGCATGGCACATGAGCATCACTCAATGGATCATAGTTCCATGGATCATCATGACCATATGAGTGGCGGGATGGATCATTCGATGCACATGGGGAATTTTAAACAAAAATTTTGGTTGTCCTTGTTGCTAGCGATTCCGATCATCTTGTTTTCTCCCATGATGGGCATGGAATTCCCCTTTCAAGTGACTTTTCCTGGCTCTGATTGGCTCGTCTTGATCTTGGCGACCATCTTATTCATCTATGGCGGACAACCCTTTTTAAGTGGTGCTAAAATGGAATTGAAACAAAAAAGTCCAGCAATGATGACCTTGATTGCTATGGGAATCAGTGTCGCCTATGTTTATAGTGTCTATTCTTTTATCGCAAATCTCATCAATCCCCATACTCATGTGATGGACTTCTTCTGGGAATTGGCGACGTTGATCGTCATCATGTTGTTAGGACACTGGATTGAAATGAGTGCCGTTTCTAATGCAAGTAATGCGTTACAGAAATTAGCAGAATTATTACCGGAAACGGTCAAACGATTACGTACAGATGGGACAGAAAAGACAATTTCTTTAAAAGAGGTCAAAGAGGGCGATCATTTAGTCGTTCGAGCAGGAGATAAAATGCCAACGGATGGGAAGATCCTGAAAGGTGAAACGATCGTGGACGAATCTGCCGTAACTGGCGAATCCAAAGGGGTCAAAAAGCAAACATCTGATCCAGTGATCGGTGGTTCGATCAATGGAGACGGCACTATTGAGATCGAAGTGACTGGAACTGGTGAAAATAGCTATTTAGCCAAAGTCATGGATATGGTCCGTCAAGCACAAGGTGAAAAGTCAAAACTAGAATCTTTATCTGACAAAGTAGCCAAATGGTTGTTTTATGTCGCATTGATCGCCGGCCTATTGGCATTTGTTGTGTGGCTCTTTTTAACCGATTTACCAACTGCTTTAGAACGGATGGTCACCGTCTTCATTATTGCCTGTCCTCATGCGTTAGGTTTGGCGATTCCTTTAGTTGTTGCACGTTCGACGTCGATTGCTGCTAAAAATGGGTTGTTGCTTAAAAGTCGTCGCGCCTTAGAACAAGCTAATGAGTTAGATGTCATCATGCTGGATAAAACAGGTACGTTGACGGAAGGAAAATTCACCGTCACTGATATCGAAAGCTTAGACGATGATTATCCTCAAGAAGAACTATTGAAATATTTAGGTGCCTTAGAAGCGAACGCCAATCATCCATTAGCCATTGGGATCATGCGTTATTTGAAGGAACAGAATATTTCTCCTTATCAAGCAGAAAATCAAAAAAATCTTTCAGGGGTTGGCTTAACTGGAACAGTAGCAGATAAGAATGTAAAAGTAGTCAACGAAAAAGAAATCAAACGTTTAGGAATTGAAATTGAAAAGGAACGACTAACGCCTTACGAAGAGCAAGGGAATACAGTTAGTTTTCTATTGATCGATGATCGTTTAGTCGGATTAGTGGCATTAGGTGACATCATCAAAGCAGAAGCAAAAACCTTTATTCAAAGTCTCAAAGAAAGAAAGATCACTCCGGTGATGTTGACTGGTGATAATCAACATGCTGCAGAAGTGGTCGCGCAATACTTAGGTATCGAAGAGTTTTATGGTGGGCTTTTACCAAATGACAAGGAAGACATCGTCAAACGTTATCAGGAACAAGGAAAAAAAGTCATCATGGTCGGTGACGGAATCAACGACGCCCCAAGTTTAGCACGTGCAACGATCGGGATGGCGATTGGAGCAGGAACCGATATTGCGATCGATTCAGCGGATGTTGTTTTGATCAACAGTGACCCAAAAGATATCTTGCATTTCTTGGATCTAGCTAAACAAACGAGAAAGAAAATGATCCAAAATCTATGGTGGGGAGCGGGTTACAACATTCTTGCCATTCCTTTAGCAGCAGGGATTCTTGCACCCATCGGAATTTTGTTAAGCCCAGCGATTGGAGCTGTCTTGATGTCATTGAGTACCGTAGTTGTAGCATTGAATGCGTTGACGTTGAAGATCAAAGAATGATCATTTTTAGTAAATAATTATTGAATAAAGAGTGAATATGACTATGTCAATGGGAGGTCGGGACAGAAGTGTTCAACCTCAAGATATAAGGCGCCGGCCACGAAAATTGTTCTTCAAATTTTTGTGGCTGGCGTCTTATATCTTGAGGTTACTTCTGTTCTCGCCGTCTATTCGTTTTTAAATGGAGGGAGGGAACTAAGGTCCTACTTCCTTTTTTTGTCATTGGTACGATTTACACAAACGAGAGACTTTGGATTAATTTCTGGTTAATTTTGTAAATTAGTAAAATAAGAAAAACAAAAAATATTTCTTTGCGTACTTTATATAAGAGACATTTTCAGAGTATTGATGAGCCACTCTGGAAAAACTATTGATAGAGTGAGGTTAAGCAATGAATTGGCAAACATTACTAACAAAAAATGCACAGAATATCTTTTTACTGATCAACCAAATGAAAGATCTAACATGGAAGAAAAGCGACTTAGCAAAAAGGATGGATGTTGATGTCAAAACGATCGATCGTTATTTGAAGCGATTGAAATCAGAGGATTATCCCTTAGAACTAGCGTATGATAAAAAAGAAGTCCAACTCGTCTACCACCAAGCATACAATGAACCATTTCTTTTGTTTGAATTTTTGATCCGATCGGATTCGTTCTGTTTACTACGGGATCTGATTTTACAAAGGGAATACTCCTTCGAATATGATCGTTCCGCACAAGAACGATTGAAAAAATGGTTAGGGGATTATCATCTTTCTTTTTCCTATAAAAAGCAGCAAATCTATGGTTCTGAACGAAAAATCAGATATTTACTTTTTTGCTTTCTCAAAGAGTTCCCAACTTTTTTTAAGGAAGACCATGATCAAACATTTTCAGAACTATTCATCCAACTTCTAGATCATCGTCCCAAACATACAGATATTGAGATTTTTACAAATCATCAATTGTTCTTCTATGAGATTTTTCCAGAACTACTCTTTCGCTCTGAACAAAAGCTTCCGACAAAAGAAAAGAATTATCGGGCTATCCTGCGACTGAATAGCCATTTGATCACAGACAAGCGGTGGGAAAAGATCGAAAAAACCTCCGTCTATCAAAAATTATCGATTGTTACTGAAAAATTAGATTCATTATTTTGGTTGACGAATGATTTTGAAAGTTCCAACAAAAAGAAAATAACAAGAGTACTATTCCAAGAGTGGTTGAAATATTCAATTGGTCTTCATGATCGCTTTATCCATGAAGAAGCCGTTGCCTACAAAGCATTGGCAGACACGATCCCTAATTTCATTGAGAAATCAAACCAGTTTCGTATCGCTTTACAACAAGCTTTGTTTCAGCCAACGACCGATTGGGCAAAGATGTTGCTGAAATTATTGAATGAACGAGGCTATTTGGAGATGTATGCACCGGAAGTGAAAATCGTGTTCTTTTTTCGCTATGACCACGAAGAAGCTAGACGACTTGCAGCCATCTTAGATAAAACGTTACGTCATCGTAAACGAACATCGATCCATGTATGTACCAGAAGTAAGCCACCTAGTTATGCTCAACTTGTCATCACAGATCACTTTTTTTCTGCTAGTCTCACTAATGATCAGAAAACATATTTTTATCAAGATTCACTAGGAATCGAAAGACTATTATCAGACATCGATTATTGGATCAACACAAAGATAACTTTTACGAGTAAACGAATCATCGAGCGCTAGAATATGCTATAATGGACTGGAAAAACAAAGGAGGAAAATCCATTGGAATTAAAGAAACTAGAAGTACCTACATCTTCGATTACAGAAGTTAAAAGATCGCCGATGGATGTGTTTGACCAAGCTAGAAAAGCTGAAACAGGCGTATATATTTTTAATCGTGAAAAAGTTGCTGGTGTGATGTTGACCCAAGAGCAATATGAAACGTTGTTGCAAGAATTAGCCACGCTTCGCCAACTCATTGCGACAGAAACAGAAGAGACAAAAACAAATGGATCAGCGACAAACGAACCATTCACAAAAAATCGCACGGCCATCGTATCCACTTCTGAATCGTTAGATGAATTGGTTAGCGTCTTAAAACAATATTTAGTTACAGGTGTGTCTATCTCTGCTAAAAATCTTGATGAACGAATGGTAGCATTAGGATTCATTACGAAGAAAACTGGTTTTGGCGGGGTTGTTGATATGCTCAATGAATTAACAGAAACGGGTAAAATCAATTACCAATTAAGGAAAAAACCAAATGGTAAAATCGTGATCGCAGAGATCATCGGTGAACAAGATAGTCAATCGCAACTATTCGATAAGCTGATCATCAAGAAAATCTATTTACATGAAATATAATAAGTTGCGAAGTATTGACGATAATTTATTTATCAAACATTACAACTAGGTAAAATAGAGCATAAAAATAAAAGTAAAGCATCTGAGGACAGTTCACAGCTGTTGTGGATGCTTTACTTTGTTTGTCATTAAAAGTGAGTATGTCTACGATAACGCGCGAATATGCTACCCCAGATGATCCCTAATAACTGTGGAAATAAGTAAATACCAGCGAGCAGTAAGATGATCTGTTCAGGTGAAAAAGGATGATACAAAAAATGCCATTCTGTACATTTAGCAAAAAATAAATAAGAGGTGCTCGTAGAACAAAGATTGCCAAGAAACAATGTTTTTAAACGATTGGTTCGCCTCAACGTAAAACCAAGAAAAAAAGCCCAAAATATCAATAATATAAATAGGATGACTGAATGATAATAATAATCAAAAAGTAGAGCGAGATAAAAATAAGGCACACACATCAATAAGTAGATTGTTTTTTTTATGTAAAATAATCGCAAAGGTACATTCCTCCAAATCATTTCCCTTTGGTTTTTATTGTAAAATCAAACAATGAATAATCAATTCTTTTTTGAAATATTCTGAATAAAATGAATAAACTCTCATTGCTTTATTCTTAAAAAACTAGTCTTTCCCCTCAGTTTTTTTAGAGAAATAGAATATAGTATGATAGATGGAGTGTCTTTTGGGAGGTTTTGTATGAAAAAGAGAATAAAACTAGAACAATTGTATTTGTTTCTTTGGTTTTTCCCAATTTTTCTTTTGCCTTTTACATGGGTGAATGCAGTGGTACAAGGTGCCGAGATTCTTGGCATCATCAATGGAAGTGGCTTTATTATTTCCAAAAATTTTCCGACATTGACCCTTTTTTATTTTTTGATCAGTGTGAATTTGATCGTTTCAAAAACATTTATAAAAAAGTATAATTGGCATTTGATCCAGTTTTCTTCTATGCTGGTCTTTACATCTTATTTCTCGATATTACCGAGGATCATCATCGGTCCGAATGGATTAAGTGAAAGTGGACTAAAAGATACAAGCTATTCTGCGATGTATTTTTTGACCATCAAACCTTGTTTTTATGTAGCGATTGCTTCCTTTGCGTTAGCAGTTGGCCTATTCTATTATACAGAGATCCGTGAACAATCCTTACTGATAGAAAAGATATAGTTTTTTGTAGGACGTCCATTTTCGGACGTTTTTTTGTTTTACGATATATTTACACAACTTAACAATAACTTTACATATTCAATATCTAGGATTTACAGTACCCTGATACAATCAATTTGTAACTAAGAAAGGGGCATATAAATGAAAAAAGTTTTATTTTCTTTAGGAGTATTAGGTTTTATCTTAGCTGGATGTGGTTCTGGTTCAGGAAGTACGGATGGATCAGCAAGCAACTCGGCTAGTTCAGATGATCAAGTAAAAATCGTAGCGGTCGGTTCAACCGCTTTGCAACCTTTAGTTGATGCTGCACAAGAAATGTTTACACAAGATAACCCCAACTATCAGATTTCTGTTCAAGGTGGCGGAAGTGGAACAGGTCTTAGTCAAGTAGCGTCAGGTGCTGTAACAATCGGAAACTCTGATGTATTTGCAGAACAAAGAGATGGGATCGATGCAAGTAAATTGGTAGACCATCGTGTAGCAGTTGTTGGAATGGCACCAATCGTAAATAAAGATACAGGCGTTGAAGATATTACAAAAGAACAATTGATCGAGATCTTCACTGGTAAGATCACTAACTGGAGTGAACTAGGCGGAGCAGATCAAGAAATCAATGTCATCAACCGTGCAAACGGAAGTGGCACTCGTGCAACCTTTGAATACTGGGCATTAGATGGCGCTGTACCAATACAATCTCAAGAACAAGATTCATCAGGAACAGTTCGTCAAATCGTTTCACAAACACCAGGTGCGATCAGCTATTTAGCTTTCTCTTATTTAGATGATTCTACTCAAGCGTTGAAAATCAACGGTGTAGAACCAACTCCTGAAAATGTCTCAGACAATAGCTGGGAAATTTGGTCTTATGAGCATATGTATACAAATGGCGAACCAGAACCAGAAGTGAAGAAGTTCTTAGACTTCATGATGACTGATGCCGTTCAAGAAGGACCAGTACAAGATTTAGGCTACCTACCGATCAGCATGATGAAAGTTGAACGTGACGCAGAAGGTAACTTATCATAAGATTGAATACATCTTTCAATCACATGTTTATTCATAACGACTACCATTGATTATTAAGCTTAGTTCCTCGTTGAGGATCTAAGCTTTTTTTAGTTTATTGCTCACTCTACGTTTTCGTTTTTTTCCATATGACAGTTTTGAAAGAAGAATATCAGTTATATCTGAGGATTTATTTGGCAAAATGACGTATGGTTAAAGAGTAGAAAAAAAGTTGAGGGATTAGTTATGAAAAGAAAAGAAAAGCAGCGAGAAAAACAGATACAGCAAATGTTGGCACAATTAGAACGCATCGATCCTAACAAAAATGAAGGGCTGACAGAGAAACAGGTCCAAGAGCGAATACGTGTTGGCGCTGTCAATCAAGCAACGAGTCCTACATTTAAAACGAACAAACAAATCGTGATGGAAAATGTCTTTACTTATTTCAATCTGATTTTTTTAGTCCTAGCGATTTTATTGTGTGTCGTCAATTCCTATAAAAATTTGACTTTTTTACCTGTCATATTGGCAAATACTGGCATTGCGATCTATCAAGAGATCCATTCCAAGAAAATTTTAGATCAGTTGAGCATGTTACATGCCGCAACAGTCAAAGTATTACGGAATGGTCAAGAACAGAAGATAACTATCGAAGAGTTAGTTCTAGATGATCTCGTCATTCTAAAAACAGGAGACCAGATCCCCGCAGATGGAAAGATCATAGAAGGTAATCTACAAGTGAATGAAGCGTTATTGACTGGTGAAGCGGATGAGATAAGTAAGGAAATCGGCGATGAATTAATGTCAGGAAGCTTCATCGTTACGGGTAAAGCAAAAGTTCAGTTGACACGAGTTGGCAATGAATCTTATATTGCCAAATTAACGATGCAAGCAAAAGAAATGGGTACTGGAGAACAATCAGAGATGATTGCTTCGTTAGATAAGATCATCAAATGGGTGGGAATCATTATTATTCCTATTGGATTGACTTTATTTTCTCAAAGTTACTTTTACAATGGCAATACATTAAGAGAGAGTATTGTTTCGATGGAAGCTGCGTTGATCGGCATGATTCCTGAAGGGCTGTACCTACTCACAACGATTGCACTAGCAATGAGTGCGACGCGCTTAGCAAAACAACAAGTGTTGCTGCATGACATGAAAAGCATCGAGACGTTAGCACGAGTGGATGTATTATGTGTCGATAAAACAGGAACAATCACTGAAAATGCAATGGACGTTCAACGTGTGCTGATTCCTGAAAATTCTTTAGCAAAACAAACAGCAGATCAGTTGGATGAATTACTTGGTGACTACGCACAGGCAATCGAAGCTGACAATGAAACGATGCAAGCAATCAAAAATTACTTCACGAAGCATTCTGACAGGGAGGCAACAGCAAGTTTACCCTTTTCTTCTGTGAGAAAATATAGCAGCGTGACATTTACGGATAAAACGTATGTCCTTGGAGCACCAGAAATGGTCTTACGCGAAGCGTTCACGAGTTATGCTTCTGAATTTAGCGCGTATACGGAACAAGGCTATCGGGTATTAGTTTTCGGTGAATACCAAGGGGTACTGTCACAAGAAGACTTGGAAGAAGCCGTTATCCCGTTAGGTTATTTATTGATTGCTAATCCGATCCGTCAAGAAGCGAAAGCAACGTTTAATTACTTTAAGAAACAAGAAGTTGCTATCAAAGTGATTTCTGGTGATAACCCAGCGACAGTTTCTCATGTTGCCACACAAGCGGGTATTTCAAACGCGGAGCAATATGTGGATGTCTCCTCGTTAAGGGAAGAAGAATTTCCAGAAGCCATGGAAAAATATACTGTCTTTGGCCGTGTCAAACCAGAACAAAAAAAGGAATTTGTCCGTTTACTAAAAGAGAAGCATACAGTGGCGATGACTGGGGATGGGGTAAATGATATCTTGGCGATGAAAGAAGCCGATTGTAGCATTGCGATGGCATCAGGGAATGAAGCGACGATGCAAGCGGCACAAGTGGTCTTGTTGGAATCAGATTTTTCTAAAATGCCAGAGATTGTTGGCGAAGGACGGCGTGTCGTAAACAATATCGAACGTTCTGCCAGTCTTTTCTTAGTAAAAAATATCTTTTCATTTTTACTGTCTGTTTTTTCTGTTCTCTTTGCATTCACTTATCCATTAGAACCTTCACAAATCACATTGATCAGTTTATTCACGATCGGGTTGCCTTCCTTTTTATTAGCTTTGGAAGAAAATGAGAACCGGATCAAAGGCCGATTCATTGAGAATGTCTTGGAAAAAGCTATTCCGGGGGGGCTGACTGATATGATGGTGGTAGGCGCTTTAGTCGTGGGTGGTTCGATTTTAAATCTGAACAAAACGGATACATCGACAGCTTCTACCATGTTGTTGATTGTTGTTGGCTTTTTAGTCCTTTATAAAATCTGTCAACCATTGAACCAATTTCGAACACGGATCATGCTATTTTGTGCAAGTGGAATCGTCTTTTCTGTTGTCTTCTTGCATAAACTATTTTCAATATCAGCCATTTCTCCAGTGTCTATCTTAATGGTGGTCATGCTCTTTTTCGCAGCAGAATCCATCTTTCGTCAGTTGACCTTTTTCGTGGAAAAATATTTGCATTTAGATAAGATCGATGCGACACGTACGAAAAAACGTTGGAGAAAAGTATTTCCCTTTTTCAAGAAGTGAGCCAAGACTTATTGTATACAAAAAGATAGCGTCAACCTCCTAAAACAGAAATGTTCTTGGATGTTGACGCTTATTTCATTTATACCTATCAGGCCCACGATTAATTGATTTTAGGGATCGTCACAATAAAGGTAGAGCCGATACCAGGGTGACTCTTGATTTCCACCGTGCCATGAAGTAAATTCACGTATTCTTTCACGATCGACAATCCTAATCCTGTACCACCTGAATGACGACTACGCGCTTTATCTACACGATAAAAACGTTCAAAGATGCGTTCTTGATCTTCGCGATCGATACCAATACCAAAATCTTGTACAGAGAAAATCAGCTGATCGTGGCTTTCGTAGCGAAGGATGATCTCACTTTCTTCTTTTGAATATTGGATCGCGTTTTCAAACAAGTTTTTGATGATCGGGTAAAGCAAATCAGGATGTGTCGTAAAGGCAGTATTTTCTCCAATCAATTTGATCGTCAACTGTTTTTTCCGAATCATTGGTTGATAGCTTTGGATCACCTGTTGGAAATAAGGCTCCATATAGATCGTTTGGGTTTCATGTAAACTCTCTTCGTCTTTTGATAACTGAATAATTTCTCGGATAAGCTTATCTAAACGAATCGCATCTTTTTGCATGATCAATAGAAATTCAGTCAGTGTGTCGGGGTCCTCTTTTGCACCGTCCAGTAAAGTCTCAGTAAACCCAATCAAAGAAGTGACAGGTGTTTTTAATTCATGTGAGACATTGCCGACAAAATCTTTTTGCATTTTTTCTAAATGTCTGACTTTTGTCAGATCATAAGCAACACCTAAAATTTGTCCAGTATCCTCTGAACTACTGAAATAACGCAAGCTGATATCCAGTGTTTGCGTACCGTCAGCAATCGTGACTTCTTGATGAACGATCGGTTCAGACGGAGAAACTTGATGGATCAATTGAATCAATTTTGGTTCGCGGATCACTTCTGTGTAATGTTGATTTTCTTGATAATCTTTCACACCTAGATGGACTTGCATTTTTGGATTAAGCAGGCGCAGTGTGGCATTGGAGTCAATCAGAAAGACACCGATCATCAATTCATTCAACAAGCTGTATAATTGTTCCTCCGTCGTCGTATAAGCGCGATACATTTTGGTCATCTGTTCACTCAAGCCATTGATCGTCTGGTATAATTCTTCCCATTGATCAGAAGTCTGCATGATGATCTCCGTTTGTTCCGGGTTCTTGACCATTTTTTTCAAAACAGGAATCACTGTTTTGAGTGGTTGGTTTCGTTGGTAAATCAGGTAGTAGATCATAAATGTCAATAAAAGAAAGAAAACCAAGAAGAAACCGAATACCCAACGGCGAAAACTTTCCGTACGAGGAAGAAAGCCACTTGTAGGTTCAGCGATGCGAATGATCGCTACCAATTTTCCATTGACTTTGATGGGCAAGGCGACATAAAGTAATTCTTCATTCAATGTCGTACTCTTACGAAGAGAAGTACCAAGCGTACTTCCTTCTAAGATCGCTTTGATTTCCGGGCGTGTTTTTCTTTGTTCATGCAAAGAAGATTCTTCTGTGTCATAAATGATCGTGCCAGTTTGATCGATCAACGTCACTCGTTCATTGGATTGATGGACAAATTCATCCAGAACTGTTTTATTACTAGCAGAAGTAGGATTCTCGACATCTAGTTGACGAGCCAATAACTGCGCTTTTTTAGTCAAATAACTTTCTTGTTGTTCAATGATCTGTTGTTGGAAATAATGGGAGATGATCTGCCATCCACCAAAAAATAAGCCAAGCAACAAGATGAGAAAAAACAAGCGCTCGGAGAATTTTTTCCATTGTTTTTTCATCGTTTTGGTTCCTGGAATTTATAACCAAAGCCCCGAACAGTCAGTAAATATTTAGGATGTTTCGGATCACGCTCGATTTTTTCACGTAAATGACTGACATGGACATCAACAATACGACTTTGTCCAGAAAAATCAAAATTCCAGATACGATCCAACAGTGTATCTCGGTCGATCACTCGATCTTTGCGTTTCATGAAATAAACAAGCAACTCAAATTCTTTCGGCGTAAGTTCGATCGGTTGGTCCTCGATCGTCACTTGATAATTCGTCAAGTCGGCTTTGATTTGTCCAATCGATAAGTATTCTGGTTCTGCCTCATCAGATTGAGTTTTACGGGGCTCGATCCGACGAAAGATGGCTTTCATCCGTGCAAGGACTTCCCGAGGGCTGAAAGGTTTCGTCAAATAATCATCCGCACCGATCTCCAGTCCGATGATTCGATCGACTTGATCATCTTTAGCTGTTAGGATCAATATAGGTGTATCATTTTTTTCTTGACGGAGCTTTTGTGTGATCGCGATGCCATCGATCGAAGGAAGCATCACATCTAAAATAATGAAATCATATGAATGTTCCAATGCAAGATCAAGACCTTCTTGACCATCTGCAGCACTGGTTACTTTATATCCTTCTTTTTCAAGATTGAATGTCAGTAATGTTACAATTGAGGGTTCGTCATCAACAACTAGTACTTTTTTCATAAATTCTCCTTTTGATAAATTTCATCTCCTTTATTTTAGCACAGAATCGGGGGCAAGGACTATTTAACCAGCTAAATAAATGGTATAATATAAAAGCAATTTGCTCAGCTAAAGGAGAAAATGTCCGATGATCGGTATCAGTGCTTGTTTAGGTGGCGTCTCATGTCGCTATGATGGCCGGGAACAAACAATCCCTGCCTTAAAAAAACTCGTGACAGAAGGTCAAGCAATCGTGATCTGTCCAGAAGTAGCAGGAGGTTTGCCCATTCCAAGAGAACCAGCAGAAATCGTTGGTGGTGATGGGTTTGATGTCTGGGATCATCAGGCTAAGGTCATGACGATCTCTGGAAAAGATGTTACAGAAGCTTATAAAAATGGTGCGATCAATGCTTATCAAGTACTCAAGGAAAAGCAGATCTCAACGTTGATCTTAAAAGCAAATAGTCCTTCCTGCGGCTCATCAACTATCTATGATGGTAGTTTCACTGGTAGTCTGAAAGAAGGCATTGGCGTAGCAACCGCCTATTTTCTCCAACAAAAAATCAGTGTCTGCTCAGAAGAAGAGTGGATGGATCAACGAGGTGAGTTGAATGGAAATTGAGAAAACCAATCGGATGAATGCTCTTTTTGAATTTTATTCGACACTGTTGACTGAGAAACAAATGAATTATATGGAATTATATTATGCAGATGATTTTTCACTTGGAGAAATCGCTGAAGAATATGAGGTCAGTCGCCAAGCAGTTTATGATAATATCAAACGAACGAGCAAGATCTTGGAGAATTACGAAAAAAAACTCCACCTTTTTTCTGATTATGTCGTTCGTGAACAGTTGTTGACAGAATTGACGAACTATATCAATGAACAGTATCCTGAAGATCAAACGCTGCAAGGATACATCAAAAAAATTCAAGAAATCGAAGAATAACAAAAAGGAATGAATAAAATATGGCATTTGAAAGCTTAACTGAACGCCTACAACAGGCGATGTCAAAGTTACGAAAAAAAGGAAAAGTCTCTGAAGCTGACGTCAAGGAAATGATGCGCGAGATCCGTCTTGCGCTATTAGAAGCCGATGTCAACTTACAAGTAGTCAAAGATTTTACGAAACGTGTGCGCGAACGTGCAGTTGGAGCAGAAGTACTTGATAGTCTTTCTCCAGCACAACAAATCGTAAAGATCGTGGATGAAGAGTTAACGATCACTTTGGGTTCAGAAACGGTCGAATTGACTAAATCTCCAAAAATCCCGACTGTCATCATGATGGCTGGTTTGCAAGGGGCAGGTAAAACAACGTTTACTGGTAAATTAGCGAATTATTTAAAGAAAAATGAAAATGCTCGTCCCTTATTGATTGCAGGTGACGTGTACCGTCCTGCTGCCATCGACCAGTTAAAAGTTTTAGGACAGCAATTGGATGTTCCGGTTTTTGATATGGGAACAGATGTGAGTCCTGTAGAAATCGTTCGTCAAGGGATGGAACTCGCGAAAGAAAAGAAAAATGATTACGTATTGATCGATACAGCCGGACGTTTACACATTGATGAAACATTGATGGATGAATTAAAACAAATCAAAGACTTGACACAACCTAACGAAATCCTACTCGTTGTCGATGCGATGACTGGTCAAGATGCCGTCAACGTTGCGGATAGCTTCAATCAACAATTAGGGATCACCGGGGTCGTCATCACAAAATTAGATGGAGACACACGTGGGGGAGCGGCGCTATCGATTCGTTCAGTGACCGGTGCACCAATCAAGTTCATCGGTTCTGGTGAAAAGCTGACTGACTTAGAAGTCTTCCATCCAGATCGTATGGCAAGTCGTATCCTTGGTATGGGGGATATGTTGACGCTGATCGAAAAAGCGCAACAAGACTATGATGAGAAAAAAGCAGAAGAGCTTGCGCAAAAAATGCGTGAGAACTCATTTGACTTCAATGATTTCATTGAACAATTGGATCAAGTCATGGGTATGGGCCCAATCGAAGACTTATTAAAAATGATCCCAGGAATGAATCAGATGCCAGGAATCGAAAATATCAAAGTTGATCCGAAAGATGTTGAGCGTAAAAAAGCAATGGTTTATTCGATGACACCTGCAGAACGTGAAAACCCAGACCTATTGAATCCAAGCCGCCGACGCAGAATTGCTGCTGGTTCAGGGAACAGCGTAGTGGAAGTCAATCGTATGATCAAACAATTCAAAGAATCCCGTAAGATGATGCAACAAATGTCTAAAGGGGATATGAATATTCCTGGCATGGACCAAATGTTCGGTACCGGTGTCAAAGGTAAGCTAGGAAAAATGGCGATGAATCGCATGATGAAGAAAAATAAAAAGAAAAAGAAGAAAAAGAAATAAACAGTAATCAAGTGCAAAAAAGCTTCGAAGACGTATTTAATTTTGTCTTCGGAGTTTTTTCATACATTGTCTGAAAATCCCAAAAGGAGTGAGTCGATGCAACGCTGTCCATGGAGTGAATCAACTGAAATGATGCGTGAGTACCATGATACGATTTGGGGAGTACCTGAATATGATGACCAACGACTGTACCGTAAATTAATGCTTGATATCAATCAAGCAGGTCTCAGCTGGCAAACGATCTTGAACAAGAGCCAAGCTTTCGATGAGGCTTACGACCAGTTTGAACTCGAAAAAGTCGCTAGCTATACTAAAGAAAAAATCGAAGAATTGATGAGCAATAAAGGAATCATCCGCAATCGCCGGAAAATTGAAGCGGCAATCGCTAACGCACAAGCTATTTTAGCCATGCGAGCAACCGGACTGAGTTTTTCTGATTACCTCTGGTCTTTTGTCAATGGCGAAGTCGTGATCGGAAACTACCAAGACCAAAGTGAAGTGCCAACTACTAGTGAACTCTCTGATCGCATCTCAAAGGACTTGAAAAAACGCGGTTTCAAATTTATTGGAAGTACGACCATTTATGCCTTTTTAGAAGCGGTAGGGATCATCAACGATCACCTGATCACATGTTTTCGCCACCAAGAAGTCACTCGCTAAAGGAGAAAGATGAAATGTCTAAGATCATTTTTTACGGAGCAATCAGTATGGATGGCTATCTAGCAACAATTAATGATGACTTGCAATGGCTCTTCGATACGCCTACTGGGGAAAAAACAACCTATGATGCATTTTATCAAACCATCGATACAACGATCATGGGCAGAAAAACGTATCAAGAAGCCAAAAAATATTTAGATACAGCCAAGATCTATCCAGAAAAAACCAATTATGTCTTTTCAACAGACAAAGAATTGAAGTTAGAGGATGCTAGGGTCGTTCACGAAGATCCCGTAAGCTTTATCAAGGAGTTGAAGGAATCAAGTGAACAAAGGATCTGGGTAGTTGGTGGCGGTCGTTTGCTCAAACCAATCATTGAACAGCAACTGATCGATGAATGGTACATTCAAATTGCGCCTGTATTACTTGGGAAAGGGATTCGTCTTTTTCAAGAAGGAGATTATGTACAGCGGTATCAATTGGTGGACACGAAACGCTTTGGCGAGTTTATTGAGCTACACTATCGTAAAGAAGGGCACAAAGAATAGTAGGTCACACAAAAAACCACGAAACAACATGCTGTTTCGTGGTTTTTTTTGTAAAAATAGCAAGACATCAAGCGTTCAATTTTCCAGCGAAATCTAGATACGCATCTAAAATCGTTTGGAAGAAATCAACGGTTCCTTGGATAATGTTGCCATCTTCATCAAGTAAGTTAGTGATATTTCCGATATAGGCTTCTGGTTGTTGTAATGTTGGGACATTTAAAAAGACTAATGATTGACGTAAGTGATGATTTGCGCCAAAACCACCGACTCCACCAGGAGAAGCAGTGACCACTAAACCAGGTTTCTTATCCCAGACACTTTGACCATAAGGACGAGAACCAACATCCAAGGCATTTTTCAATACAGCTGGCACTGAGCGGTTGTACTCAGGAGTAACAAAGATCACGCCGTCTAGATCTTTGACTTCTTCACGGAAACGTGTCCATTCTGTAGGTGTTTGCTCAGGTGTTTCGATATCTTCGTTATAAAAAGGAAGGTCATCGATTTTTACAAATACGCTCTCGTATCCTTCCGGTAATAAGTCCGCAAAAGTTTCTGCAACTTTCTTATTGTATGAATCTTTTCTTAAACTTCCGATGAAAAAACCAATTTTTTTTGTCATAAAACAATTCCTCCTTCAATCTTTCTATATTTATCTTACAAAAAATAAGTAAACTGAGCAAATAAAAACACTTGGGTTATTTTATTATGTGATCGAAAACATAAGAAATGTTTATGGATAGGGGATTTACAAGCTTCTTATGTTCAATCATGATGATTCAAAAAAGTAAGAAGAAATCCGTAGAAAAGGACATTAACTACTTAGAGAAAGAATAAAAATAGAAAAAAATCAGACTGTAAAGAAAAAAAGCTTTACAGGGTAAAAAAAAACTGGTACACTACATCTTGTGAATAAAACAATGGAGGTGGAAATATATAATGGCAGTTAAAATCCGTTTAAAACGTATGGGTTCTAAAAAGAGTCCTTTTTACCGTATCGTCGTAGCTGATTCACGTTCTCCTCGTGATGGACGTTTCATCGAAACTGTAGGTACTTACAACCCTTTGAAAGACCCTGCAGAAGTAGTTTTAAAAGAAGATTTAGTACTTGACTGGTTATCAAAAGGTGCACAACCTTCAGATACAGTACGTAACATCCTTTCAAAAGAAGGCGTTATGAAAAAACATCATGAAGCTAAATTCTCAAAGAAATAAGGTGACCGGATATGAAAGATTTAAGCGAATTAGTCTTAACAATCGTTCGTCCGTTAGTTACTTATCCTGATCAAGTCCAGCTAGAAGTCGTTGAATCGGAAGATTTTTACGAATACAATCTAACTGTGGCTCCCGAAGATATCGGTCGTATCATCGGTAAACAAGGGCGCGTTGCGAAAGCAATCCGCACGATCGTTTACGGAGTACGAATCAATGCACCGAAAAAAGTGCGTTTGAATATCATCGACAATAAAGAATAAACTGTTTCGTTTTCGCGAAACAGTTTTTTTGTGTTCTTTAGAGATCATATTTGGCAAAAACAGGTACAAAGCGTATCCTTAATAGTAAGAGAGGAGTGTTTCAAATGAAAAAAATAGGTTTGATCAGCTTATTCGCTGTCGCTTTACTCGGTGCTTGTCAATCACCAAGTGAAACGAGTCAAGAAACGACAAATGAAACAGTTCGTACGACAGAAACAACTACTTCAAAGGAAGAGATAGGGGCATCTTCCACAAGTAGTCAGGAGACAACAGCTTCAACAGCATCATCAGCTGAAACAAGCACGAGCACACAAGAAAATTCGACGCAAACTGCCTTTGAGCAATTGCAAAAAGAGTATCCAGACACACCGATGCCAAAAGAGATCCCAGTTGGGTCATCTAACTTGAACATCGCAGCAACGATGACAAAACAAGGCTTTTCTGTCTTATACTATCAATCAGAACAAGCGCTACCACTAAACGACGCCTCATTGAACCAAGCAGAACCAATCGCTTCTTACCTTTATCAAGATGACTTTGCATCTTCCCAAGAAACACTGAACACGATTCAGCCATTTACGGTCGATACTGGAGGAAGACAAGTCGATCTCGGCTATAACATTGTCGGTTATCAACAAGGTGCTGCCGGTTCTTCGATTCTTGAATGGCAAGAAGGAAATTGGCGGTTACGAATACGTGCCAGCAATATTGACGGACAAGATCCTGTACCTTTGGCGAAACAGATCGTGACTTACTTGGAGTCTGCCCGCTTACCTGCACCGGAAAAAGTCGGAACGATCGAAATCAATATGACCGATGGCACCAATCAAAATACTCGGATCATTTGGCAACAACCAACCACTGTCTATACGATCACGAATCAAGATTCGATGAATGCATTAAAAATGGCTGTTTCCATGGAACAACAATAAAAGAAGACTAGAATTGCCAAGAACCACATGCTAAAATAGACAGGAAACGATAGAACACTCTGAGTCCAAAAGCAAATCGTGACCAAGCAGAGTGACAAGAATCATGAAAGAAATGAGGACAAAAGTTGACTGAATATCTAAATGTTGGCAAGATTGTCAATACCCAAGGAATCAAAGGCGAAGTCCGTGTCATCTCAACCACAGATTTCCCTGAAGAACGTTACAAAAAAGGTGAAGTTTTGACACTCTTCCAAGAAGGAAAAGCTCCTGTAGAATTGACTGTAAAAAGTCACCGTAAACATAAAAACTTTGATTTACTCAGCTTTGAGAATCATCCTTCCATCAATGACGTTGAAAAATACCGTGATGGTATCTTACGTGTATCAAAAGAAAACTTAGTTGAATTGACAGAAAATGAATATTACTACCATGAAATCATTGGCTTAAAGGTCATTGATGAAAACGAGAAAGAACTAGGAAAGATCAAAGAGATTTTATCTCCAGGCGCAAATGATGTTTGGGTCATCCAACGACCAAAGAAAAAAGATGCACTGATCCCGTATATCGATTCCGTCGTTCAAGAAGTCGATCTTGAAAATGGCTTGGTTCGTGTGACATTATTAGAAGGATTGATCGATGATGAAGATTGACGTGTTGACTCTGTTTCCGCGAATGTTTGAAGGCCCGATGGGGGAATCGATCATTGGTAAAGCAGTAGCAAAAGAATTGTTAGAAATCAATGTTTCTAATTTCCGTGAGTATTCGGACAACAAACACCAAACGGTCGATGACTATCCTTATGGTGGTGGAGCAGGGATGTTATTGAAAGTCCAACCCATCTATGACAATATCAAAGCCATCGAAGAAAAACATCCAGAGACTAAGAAACGGGTGATTTTACTTGATCCAGCTGGTCAACCGTTCAATCAAAAAATGGCAGAAGAATTTTCGGAAGAAGAGCACCTGATCTTTATTTGTGGCCACTATGAAGGCTATGATGAGCGCATCCGTTCGCTCGTAACTGATGAAGTCTCATTGGGAGATTATGTACTGACCGGTGGAGAGTTAGGTGCCATGGTCATGATCGATGCGACCGTTCGGCTATTGCCGGATGTTTTAGGTAATCAAACATCTGCCCAAACAGACTCGCATTCTACTGGCTTGTTGGAACATCCTCAATATACGAGACCAGCAGAATTCAACGATATGAAAGTACCAGAAGTATTGACCAATGGTAACCATAAATTGATTGAAGAATGGCAACTAAAAGAATCCTTACGCCGGACATATCTTCGACGTCCAGACATGTTAGAAAAATTAGACATGACACCGCAAATGGAAAAAATGCTAGCGGAGATCAAAAAAGAAGAAGCTTGAGTTGCAACAAATAAATGAAAATTTTCTTTACACTCACCATAGAATATGATAGTATTCTATGGTGAGTGTAAAAACACTTAACTATTACGATGTTCCGCTGTGAGAAATTACTCATAAGAATGTTTGGAATAAGGAGAAGAAAACAATGAATCCATTAATCGAAGAATTAACAAAAGAACAACTACGTTCTGACATTCCAGCTTTCCGCCCTGGTGACACTGTACGTGTTCATGCGAAAGTTGTCGAAGGTACTCGTGAACGTATCCAGTTATTTGAAGGTGTTGTAATCAAACGCCGTGGTGCTGGAATCAGCGAAACTTATACAGTACGTAAAGTTTCTAACGGTGTAGGCGTTGAGCGTACATTCCCATTGCACACACCACGTGTTGCAAAAATCGAAGTTGTCCGTTACGGTAAAGTACGTCGTGCGAAATTGTACTACCTACGTGCATTACACGGAAAAGCAGCTCGTATCAAAGAAATCCGTCGTTAATTTGTTATTATCAGACAGAGGAAGAACCCTTGAATTTTCAAGGGTTCTTTTTTATCGTTCGAAATCTGTTTACGCAAGTCTATCAGCTATGCTATAGTAAAAATGAAATCAAACGAAAGAAGGTGAGTATAATGAAAAAAAATATCAACCAACCGAAGCTCTTTGTGAACTTGAATTTATCATACTCACCATGGATCGTTGTCTAGTATTGATCGTAAATGCTGACGATAGTGATTGAATGTTGATAACTTTGTGATTTCGCAAATGAGCGGGTCATGAAGTTTTTTTATTTCTAACTATCAAAGGAGTATCAATATGACAACAAATAAATATCATGTTTCACTGATTCGTGGAAGAGTTATAATTAGTTATGGAAGTAGTTATCAGATCCTAAGCAATGATCAAGAGATCTCAGCTAAATTATCTGGTTCTTTAAAACACCAATCGACTTCTCAAAGTGAGTTACCTGTTGTTGGCGATTGGGTGAAATTTCAACTGTTACCTGATAATAAAGGTATTATCCATTCCGTTGATGAACGTTTCTCAAAGTTTTCTAGAAAAACAGCAGGAAATCGTTCCGACGAACAGATCATCGCAACGAATATCGATTGGCTCTTTATTGTCAGTAGTTTGAATAATGATTTCAATCTGCGAAGAATCGAACGCTATTTAGTTGCTGGTAAACAAAGTGGCGCAAAACCAATAGTCATTCTTACGAAAGCTGACTTATGTCCGACGATTGACTTATTTCTCGTGCCACTTTATACGTTAAAAACAGATATTATTGTGACTAGTTTTGACAATGAACAAGGTATCCAACAAATCGCAGACTTATTAGCAGACGGAAAAACGGGCGCACTTGTTGGTTCCTCCGGCGTGGGGAAATCAACCCTCGTCAATCGGTTGATGAAGGCTGAAACAATGCACGTTTCAGTAATCAGAGAAGAGGATGATAGAGGCCGCCATACAACGACACATAGAGAATTACTCACGTTACCAACCGGTGGTTTTTTGATCGATACTCCAGGGATGCGAGAATTCCAACCATTTCAAGAAGAGCAGTTAGATAGCCAATTTGAGGATATTGTTCAACTCTCTTTCAAGTGCCGATTCAGGAATTGTCGGCATAATCGCGAAAAAGACTGTGCAATCAAGCAAGCAATCGACAGTGGAGAGCTATCAGAAAATCGCTATAGGAACTATTTGAAATTGCAGAAAGAACTGCTCTTTCAAGAAAAGAGAATCCGTGAAAAGGAGAAGCTGAAGAACAGAAGAAAAAGAAAATAGCTCACGGTAAAATAATATCGCTCTAAAGAAGTAACCACAGCCTAAAACGTTCGATACGTTGGCTGTGGTTACTTTTTTAAAACTAGATACAAAGAAATAAATAATTAAGACGGACGGCTACGGATAGCTGCTTGAGCCACAGCTAATCGAGCAGCTGGAATCCGGTAAGGAGAGCAGGAGACATAGTCGATTCCAATGGCTTGAAAGAAGGGAATGGATTGAGGGTCTCCACCGACTTCACCACAAATGCCGATCGTCATCGTTGGTTTGGTTCGTCGTGCATTAGAAACAGCGAGTTTGATCAATTGACCAACACCTTGTTGATCTAAATGTTGAAATGGATCATGGGTCATGATCGCTTTTTCTTGGTAGCGATTGATGAATTTTCCAATATCATCTCGAGAAAATCCATAGGTCATTTGAGTGAGATCATTTGTACCGAAACTGAAGAAATCAGCTTGTTCTGCTAATTGATCGGCAATCAAACAAGCACGAGGTAACTCGATCATCGTACCGATCTCGTAAGGAAATGGTATGATGTTTTGTGCGTTGAAAGTTGCTTCAATCGTTTCGATCAATAAAGCTTTAAGGTGCATTAGTTCTTCTTTTTCAGCAATCAATGGGATCATGATTTCTGGAACAACTGGTATCCCTTCTTGTACTAGCCGAATCGCACTTTGAATGATTGCTTTGACTTGCATCTGATAGATTTCAGGTGTAGTGATCCCTAAGCGACACCCACGGTGACCTAACATCGGATTGGTTTCTTTCAAATACTCGATCTTTGCTGTCAGTTCATTGACTGATCGGTCCAGTTTGTCTGCTAAATTCGCAATGTCTGGTGCCTCATGGGGAAGAAACTCGTGCATCGGTGGGTCAAGTAGGCGAATGACCATTGGTTTATCTCGGATCGTTTGGAACATCTGATAAAAATCATTTTCTTGAAATGCCAGCAATTTTGTCAAAGCTGTTTCCATTTCTCGGTGATCTTCTGCTAAAATCAAGCGGCGCATTTCTAAAATACGATCTTCTCCGAAAAACATATGCTCGGTCCTTGCTAATCCGATACCTGTAGCCCCAAAATCAAGAGCAGTGGTTAAATCAGTCAACGTTTCAGCATTGGCGCGCACTTCTAAGTCGGCGAGTTCATCAGCCCAAGATAAAAATAAAGTAAGGTCCTGATTGTTTTCAGCGACAACTGTAGGAAGTTCGCCTAAGTAAATCTCGCCTGTATTGCCATTGACGGAGAGAATATCGCCTTCTTTTAGCCGAATGTCATTTGTTGTTACAGTTTTTGCTTCTTCGTCGATCGTCAAGGTTTCCGTACCAGTCACGCAACAAGTGCCCATCCCACGAGCGACGACAGCGGCATGAGAGGTCATCCCGCCACGACTAGTGACGATGGCTTCACTAACGATCATTCCTTCGATATCTTCTGGAGAGGTTTCGTGACGAACTAAGATGACCTTATTTCCTTGTTCATATCGTTCTTTTGCTTTTTCGGCAGTAAAGACGATCTCACCTGTGGCAGCTCCGGGACTTGCAGGTAAGCCTTGAGCAAATGGTGTTGCTTGTTCGAGGGCTTCAGGTTTAAAAATCGGATGAATTAACTGGTCGATCATTTCTGCTTCCACTCGCATCAAAGCCTCTTCTTTTGAAAGAACGTTCTCGTCTACTAAGTCAGTCGCAATCTTTAAAGCAGCTTTAGCTGTGCGCTTGCCATTTCTTGTTTGTAAAATAAATAGCTTTCCCTGTTCAACGGTAAATTCGATATCTTGCATATCTTTGTAATGGAGTTCTAGCATTTGTGCGTAGTGCAAGAAATCTTGGTAGACATTAGGTAATCGCTCACTAAGCTCTTGGATCGGTTGAGGCGTGCGAATGCCAGCGACAACGTCTTCTCCTTGTGCATCCAGCAAAAATTCACCAAAAAGCTGATTGTCACCTGTAGCGGGATTTCTGGTAAAGACGACACCTGTACCGCTTTCATTTCCGCTATTTCCAAAAACCATTTCTTGGACATTGACAGCCGTGCCTAAATGATGAGAGATACCATGTAACTCTCGATAAACGTTTGCTCGTGGATTGTTCCAAGAGTGGAAGACCGCTTGGATTGCTTCTTTTAGCTGATCCATAGGATGTTGAGGGAAAACTTTATTATGTTTGATAAATAGCTCTTTATAATTTTTGATCAATGCTAACTGTTGTTGTTCGTTGAAATCATTAACCGTTTTATTGATTTCTTTTTCTGCATTTGTGAGTAGAAGATTGAATTTTTCTTTGGGGATACCGTAGACGACATCGCCAAACATTTGCAACAAACGACGGTAGCAATCATAAGCAAAAGCTAAACTAGTTTGCTCAGCTAAAGCATGGACACGTGAATCATTTAGACCTAGATTGAGGATCGTATCCATCATACCAGGCATAGAAAAGACTGCACCACTCCTTACAGAAACTAGCAATAGCTCATCATCGTTCGTAAATGACTTGTTTGTTTTTACTTCTAGCCGTTCGATAGCTGTTTGAATCTCTGTTATCAATTGTTGATCAAAGAAAGCGGTATTTTTAAGATAGCGCATACAACTTTCTGTAGTCAGGGTAAAGCCAGAAGGAACAGGCAATCCTAAGTGAGTCATCTCCGCTAGATTTGCACCTTTTCCACCCAATAATGCTTTATCTTTGCTTCTGCCTTCGTTAAAGTCATAGATCCATTTTACCATATGATAAGCCTCCATTGATTTAATGTGAGTCATTTATATTGTAAACACATCTTAATATGACTCATATATATCTGTCAATAAGAATAATGAAACACAAATTTATTTTGAAATCGGTTTATATATGTGTATAATAAGAAATGAAGATGAGGGAGGGAGAGAAAAAGCACAAATGAAATTGAGTGAACGACAAAAAAAGATCATCGAGATCGTCAAAGAGACACAACCTGTCAGCGGAGAAAAAATTTCTGAACTCTTAGATGTTTCAAGAGCGACACTGCGGTCGGACTTATCCTTTTTGACAATGTCTGGGATACTGGAAGCTACGCCGAAAATTGGTTATACGTATACAGGTTCTGACCTAGAGACGCTTTTTTTCTTTAAAACATTCACAGTCAAAGTGGATGAGATCATGGTGCCACCATTGCTGATTGATTTGAATACTTCGATCCGTGATGCGATCACGACATTATTCGTGTATGATGTTGGCTCGATTTATGTGATTGACGGAGAAAAACAATTGGTGGGTGTATTATCTCGAAAAGATTTGTTGAGAGCTTCCTTAAATACTGAAATCGATCATACGCCGGTCGCTCTTTGTATGACACGAAATCCGCATATCAGAACTTGCACGAAAAAAATGGATTTATTGGAAGTAGCGACGATCCTTCAAGATTTTGAAGTTGACTCTCTGCCAGTGGTTGATGAAGCAAATGAGCGAAACGTAATCGGTAAGATCACTAAATCAAAAGTATTGAATTTTATCACTCAGCAAGCGAGAAATGCTGAACGAAATCGATAGGGGGAGTTTATCCATGCAAAATGAAGTCATTGTTTATTCTATCTCAGATTCACTAGGTGAAACGTCGCAAAAGTTATTATCCGCTGTGATGGTCCAATATCCTAACTTGGTGTTCCATAATAACTATAAATTTCCTTTTGTGAATCAGAAGGAAGAGCTGTTGCCGATTTTATCAGATGCTTTACGTGATAAAGCAATTGTGATCAGTACACTCGTGAATCATGAACTATCGGAAGTGGCAAAATCTTTTAGTCGGAAAACTGGTTTACTCTATATCGACTTGATGCATCCTCTTTTCGAGATCATTCATGCAAAAACTGGGATGCAGCCCATTGAAGAACCAGGGGCTGTCCACAAGTTGGATACTGAATACTTCAATCGGATTTCTGCCATCGAGTTTGCTGTAAAATATGATGATGGAAAAGATCCTAAAGGTTTTTTAGATTCAGATGTCGTACTTCTAGGGGTTTCCCGAACGTCAAAAACACCTTTAAGTATGTATCTGGCAAATAAGGGGTACAAAGTGTCCAATCTGCCATTGATCCCTGAAGTACCATTACCCAAAGTATTAGAAGAAGTAGACAAAAGTAAAATCGTTGGTTTGACTTGTCATCCAGAGAATTTAGTGAGAATCCGGAGCAATCGCTTAGATTCTTTAGGTTTGCATCAATCGTCAAGCTACAACAATTTAGAAACGATCCACAAAGAATTGGCTTACTCGCAAGAGATTTTTGATCACTATGGAAATTTTGTCATTGATGTGTCGGATAAATCGATTGAAGAAACTGCTTTTATCGTTGAACATCATTTGAAAAGCTTGAAGTGAGGAATGAAATTAAACGCGACCTATGTAAAGATCATTTGACTTTACATGGGCCGCTTTTTTAATTTATTACTCTTTGATGAACGTATTGATTTGTACAGAAAGTTTTTTAGTCGCTTTTTTGATTTCTTCTTTTGCTAGGATCGCTGAAACCACAGCAAATCCTTGGACGGGGCAAGTTTTGAATTCTGCAATCGTTTGTTCGTTGAGACCACCGATCAAAACAACAGGGATCGAAACGTGTTGAAGAATCTTCTTGAGTTCATTTTTAGATACGATGATGGCATCTGTTTTAGTAGCGGTTGGGAACATCGTCCCGACACCTAAATAATCTGCCCCAGCTTGTTCAGCGGAAATTGCTTGTGCGAGTGTTTGGACGGAAGCGCCGATGATTTTTTCAGGTCCAATCATTTTTCTCACCACAGCCACAGGTAGATCTGTTTGACCGACATGAACACCTTCTGCATCACAAGCTAACGCAATGTCTACTCGATCGTTGATGATCAATGGAACATTGTATGGTTTAGCTAATCGTTTCAACGCGATCGCTTCCTCATAAAAATCTCGTGAATTGGCTTTTTTTTCTCTCAACTGTAAGACAGTGATACCACCTTCAAGTGCTTGTTGCACTGCTTCTTGGAGGGTCTTTTTTTTCAGCAGTGACTGATCGGTCACTAGGTATAAGGAATAGTTGATGTCATTTTTCAAGATAGTTTCCTCGCAGTAGTAATGTTTCCCGATCAATGCGGCTGATTTCATCAATCAATGCGATCCGAAAACTTCCCGTACCAGCCGTTTGTTCCAACGCAAGCTCACCAGCAATCCCCATGGTAAGAACGGCTGTGGTTGTGGCGTGGAAAAGATGTTCAGGAAAACCCCCACAAAAGCTAGCAATCAACGAAGTGAGCATACAGCCAGTGCCAGTGATCCGACTCATTTCAGGACAACCATTGTGCACTAAGATTTTACGCCGCCCATCAGAAATCACATCTGTCGCACCGGTGATCACTACGATACATTTGTGAGCGGTTGCTAATTGATCAGCAATCTGTTGGGCTTCTTCAATGGAGCTTGCATCATCTGCCGAGGCATCAACACCTTTCGTTGTGCTTGCGATCCCTGCTAAAAAGCGGATTTCTGAAATATTGCCACGAATCACTGCGCATTTCAAGTTTTCCATGATCGTTTTTGCTGTTTGATTACGAAACTGTGAAGCCCCTGCACCGACTGGATCAAAAATAATCGGGATACCTTTTTCATTGGCTGTTTGCCCAGCTAAAAGCATCGAAGCTACGGTACGTTCATTTAAAGTACCCATGTTTAGTACCAATACCTGTGACATTGCTGTGATTTCTGCTACTTCTAACGCTTCATCAGCCATGATCGGTGAACCGCCGATCGCAAGTGTGACATTCGCACAATCATTGACCGTTACATAGTTCGTGATATGGTGGACCAAAGGATTTTTCATACGGACCGTTTCTACAGCTGTTTTTAAAAATGTATTCATTGACTTTGTTCCTCCTTAAGACCATTGCGATAGAGTGAATAGAAATGATTGGTTGGGCCATGACCTTCGCCCAATTCTAGTGAATGTGCGATTGCAGTAGTGATATATTTTTTTGCCTTGGAAATTGCTTGGTCTAATGGTACGCCCAAAGCGAGTTGTGAGGCAATCGCTGAAGAGAAGGTACAACCAGTGCCATGGGTGTTTTTTGTGGCGATTCGTTCAGACGTATAGGAGTAAATATTTTCCCCATCATACAAGATATCAGTGGCTTCACCTGAGCGATGCCCTCCTTTGATCAAAACTGCAGCGTGACATCTTTCATAAATGGCTTTTGCTGCTCGTTCCATTTCTTCCAGGGAAGTAATCGAGCAATCTGCGATTTTTTCTGCTTCTGGAATATTTGGGGTGATCAAAGTAGCTAATGGTAAGACGTTTTTGATCAATGTGTCGATTGCTTGTGGCTCCATCAAGGCATCGCCATTTTTTGCATACATCACAGGATCTAGTACAATATTTTTAGGTTGCCATTCTTGTAGACTGCTTGCGACAGCTAACATCGTATCTGCACAAGACAACATACCGATTTTGACTGCATCAGGATAGATGTCCTCGAAAACAGCTGTCATTTGTTCATTGATAATTGTTGGTGCGATGTTTTGGTATGAGATCACACGAACGGTATTTTCAGCGACTACTGAGGTGATCACAGACATTCCATATACACCATGAGCGGCAAATGTTTTTAAATCGGCTTGGATACCGGCGCCCCCGCTACAGTCTGAGCCAGCAATACTTAGTACTTTTTTCATCAGATTCCTCCTTAAAATAGAAAAAAGACATTCTTCCAGTATAGAAGAATGCCTTGATTGTTTCGATTTCGCATCAACAAAAAGGACATTTGCTCCCTACGCTGGTATCAACCAACAGGTTCAAAGGGTCAGGTTTTACCTTCTCAACGCGATAACGTCCCCCTGCAAACAAAATCATATATAGTTACGAACCAATGATATCTGAAAAAAGCAGAAGATTCAAGTTTTACAGGAGCAAGCCTACACTGAGTACCTAAAAGAAACAGTTTACTTTCTTTCGAAGTAGCGTTCTTATCTGAATTGCTAGTGCGTTTCTCAAAATGGTATACTAAAGAAAAACGATAGAATATTCTAAGTGTACTATGCAATATATCAAAGCCAGACTTTTGGAGGGAATCTCATGACAGAGTTAAGTAATCTACCGAATATAGGGAAAGTATTAGAAGAAAATTTACGAAAGATTGGTGTGACAACGGAAGAACAATTTAAAGAAAAGGGAGCGGAACAGATATTTTTTGAAATTCGTCAAAAGGTGGACAGTGGCGCCTGTCTCCATATGCTATATGGAATCGAAGGAGCGAGAAAAGGCAAGCCTGTGCAAGCTTTATCAAAAGAGGAAAAAGAAAAGTTAAAGCAATTCTATCGAAGCCTATGCTAAAAAAATAAGCAATGAAATCTGGACATGGTGGCTAGTTCCGGATTTCATTGCTTATTTTGATGTACCTTTTTTAAAAAAAGTTAATTGTTATAGACAGATGAGCAATCATTTTATTTTACTTTTCTGTTCAACATAATCGATAAAGTTTGAAAATATAAAGTGATTAAAAAAATATATATGTGAATTTAATAACATTGTTGAGTTTTTTTATAACTTCAAATAGAAATATACATAGCTTGAAAGAAGCAATGGAATTAATTTAATTTAATAAACAAGATAACTTAAACCAAAAATAGAACATATTTAATTACTGTTTTATTGGCATTCTGAGGATTAGGTATGTAAAAATTCATACAATTTTAATGTTTAATTTGTTATAATTTACTTGAGATTAAGATATCTATCATCTTTATAAACTGCTAAAAACAGCTGATTAATTAAAAAAATAACAATTTCAAAGGATAATCTAAGGCTTTTATATTTTTTGTAATATTAATAATAAATTAAAAGCGAATGGAACATCACAACTAAATAGAGAGGCAGGAGTTTAAATTTATGATCGAGTTTATTATCATTATTTTTTTCGGAAAAAGGGGGTTTAATAAATAGAGGTATATGCGATTTTTATTGTTCATCATTGAGCAATTTAAAGTGTCAACACAATATGGTTATTGACTTCATGCCAGAATGGAGGATCATTATGAAAAAGATAGTATCGTGTTTTATTGTTTTTCTTGTATTTGTAGGGTTCAACCCAAATGTTTCTGCGGCAACTTCAGGAGTCAATTCAGAAGTGTCTTATTCTGCAAATGGCATTGATTATTATGACGTCGGGGAAGATGAAATGATCCCGTGGCGCTTTAATGGTGCACAAATCAATCCTGGAAGTTCTCCAGGGATTTTTTCAACACAAGTGAAGCTATTATCTCAAAATCAACAAAGTGGTGTGGCAATGGTCATGGTTGATCTAAGTACGCTAGATAATACTGATGCGGAAAGAAGAAATCCTAGTGAGATGGAGCTGGAAGTTTTTCTAAATGGGACCTCATTAGGAAAATATCAGGTCGGCGAGCTATTCAGTCATACGAATCCATACCTAGATCCAAGTGTACGTATGATCGGAGTTCCATTTTCCATCGAAGGTGAAGTCGGTGATATAAATACACTTGAAATTCATGTTTCACTACCTGTAGATGCATCCAATGCTTCGCGAGTAGCTGAAATTAGAGTAAATGCCTCATTTACACCAATTGAATCCTATACGGTGAGTTATGTCGATGGCGTGGAGAATGAAGTTGTATTCGAGGATCAAACATTCAAACGTATCGAACCAGGAGCTGCGACACCTACTTTTGGTGAAGAGCCAACAAGAAAAGGTTATACATTCGCTGGTTGGAGTCCAACCGTCAGTGAGACAGTAACTAGCAACGTAATCTATACAGCAATATGGGAACCCGTTCCAACTTATCAGGTCAATTATACAGACGGTGTACCAGATGAAGAAATTTTTGCAGATCAAGTCTTTAAAGATTTAGTCGCCGGTTCTGCGACACCCACATTTAGTGGGCAACCTACAAGAGCTGGGTATACATTTAAAGGATGGGATAAAGCAGTAACTGATACAGTGACTGGTGATGTAACTTACACAGCTATTTGGGAACCTGTGATTCCACAAACCATCAATTACCAAGTGATCTATACAGACGGTGTAGAAAATCAAACTGTTTTCGATAATCAAGTGTTTTCAGATTTGACTAAAGGCGTAGCAACTCCGGCGTTTAGTGGAACGCCATCAAGAGAAGGCTATAAATTCATCGGTTGGACGCCAACTGTCAGCGAGTTTGTTGAAGGTGATATGACTTATACCGCACAATGGGAAAAATTGCCAAAAATCATTGAGCCTGTGTCACCACCAATCAAACAAGCAGAGGTAAAGAAAGTGAGTGAAACAGTCAAAACGACTGAAATAACTAAAGCGATAACAAAAGTAATGAATAAGGAACAAGTCACGTATACTAAAACCCCCATCAACCATTCAAGAAAAGTCAGACAGCTTCCGAAAACAGCAGAACAATCGATGTACTCGAATATCTTGGTTGGCTTGGGTATGATCATAGTCTTTATAGTAGCAATATACTGGTTGAAACGTTCAAAATCAGAAGGTAGCCGATAAAACTGAAAGATAATGCTCATGTAAAAAAATAGAATAGAGCAAAGAACTAGTAAATAAAAAAAGCATCACTTATAAAAAGACATTAAGTCAGATTTTTTTTGGAAACTCAAAAAAAGTCTGGCTTAATTATTTTCCTTTACGTAGCTATACTGAAAGCGTAAACAAAAAAAGGGGTGATCGCTTATGACAAATTGGCTGAACATTGAGGGGAAAACGATTATTGTAACCGGAGGATCTTCTGGTATCGGGAAAAGTATCGTCGAAAGTTTATTGGAACAACATGTCAATGTAGCAAATTTTGATATTAAAGATTCGACACTTAAACATCAACGATTATTGTTTGTAAAAACCAATATAACATTACGACAAGAGGTAGAAGCTGGAGTTGCAAAAGTAAAGGATCACTTTGGTACGATCGATGGGTTGGTCAACAATGCAGGAATCAACATTCCGCGCTTATTAGTGGATAAAAAGCACGCGCACGGGGAATATGAATTATCCGAGGAAGTCTTTGACAAAATCATCGCAATCAATCAAAAAGGTTTGTATTTGATGACTCAAGCAGTAAGTAGAATTTTAGTTGCTAAAGGAGAAGGAGTTATCATCAATATGTCTTCTGAATCAGGACTTGAAGGTTCAGAGGGACAAAGTGCTTATGCGGCAACGAAAGCCGCTGTCAACAGCTTTACTCGATCTTGGGCAAAAGAGTTAGGAAAATCAAATGTTCGGGTAATAGGGATTGCTCCAGGAATCATGGAGGAAACCGGACTACGCACACTTTCTTATGAAGAAGCCTTGGCCTATACTCGTGGCATCACGATTGAAGAGCTTAGAGCAGGTTATGCCAAAACAAGCACGATTCCATTAGGTCGAAGCGGGAAATTAAAAGAAGTCGCTGACTTAGTTAGTTACTATCTATCTGATCGTTCGAGTTATATCACTGGAGTAACCACAAATGTGGCCGGAGGAAAAACTAGAGGATAAAAAGTGGGGGAAGTAAATGACGGTAGTGAACAGATGGTATCAAATTCTACAATTACTGGTTACCCACAAAGAAATGAGAATCGGCGGGTTGAAACAAAAGCTGAATACAAGTACGCAAACGGTGAAAACCAGCATTGAATCTTTAAACGAAGAATTGATTGGAATTGCAGAAATCGTTCAACATAAGAATGCTTTTCATATCGAAATTGAAAATTTTGAAAAATTTGACTTGATAATGAACGGCAGTTTGAAGCGGAAGAGCGATTTTAATTCTTGCAGTAAAAGAGTTTTCTTTATTCTCAAGAAGCTGATCGAGCAAAAAGATTTTTTGCTGATCGATGATTTGTCAGAAGCATTAGGGGTCAGCCGAAGTACTGTCGTCAAAGATCTAAGAGTGATGAAAAAACTGATTTCCTCTTTTGATGTCGAAGTGATTGGAACGCCGAATCGTGGACTGCGTATGCGTGGAGAAGAACTGGATCTACGACTATTACACCTTCATTATGTACAAGAATATTTTGCAGAACGTCCATTATCAGAAAGCACACAAGACTTCGTAGAGCACTTAGTTCAAAAATTTAATTTACCTAAAAATCAGGGTCTTCTTTTGAAAAAAACGATTTCTATTACAATGAAACGACTCCTTAAAGGAAATATACTGGTAGATTTGCCAAATGAGTATATGGACCTTATGACGAGTCACCCTGCTTTTGTCGAATTGATCCATCATTTGGAATATGAATATAGCATCACACTAAGCCAAACAGAACAAGCTTTTCTTAGTTTTCCACTTAATATAAGTGCCATCGCTGGCATGGATAAGTCTACTATTGATGAGCAAAAAATCGAACAGTTATTTCAACAAATGATAGAGAGAATCCATAAAAATTTACTAGTAGAATTTGATGAAACCTTCTTAGTTCATGAAATAAAAGAGCACTTCATTTACATGCTCAATCGTTTGATTTTTCGAATAGAGCTGCAAGATCTGTTCTATGGTGAAATCGAATCCCAATATCCTCTAGCCTATGAACTGGCAAAAATTGGTCTACAGCAGATTGGGGAGCAGTTACAACGAGTGGTTCCGACTGTAGAAATCAGCTATATTGCCTTTTATTTTGAACTTGCATTGAGGAAACAAACCAGTAACAACGAACACAAAGAAATTGCAATTGTCTGTAATACCGGAAAAGGAACAGCTTTGATTATTCGCCGTCAATTGGAACGGGTTTTGGGTCCTCAAATAAGCATGGTCCATTTTTCTGAGGAGGAGTATCAGCAGGAAGACTTAGACCAATATTTTGCTGTTTTTACAACCATTCCTCTGAAAAATGTAAAGAAACATACGCCAATCATTCGATTGATCAATCTATTCAACGAAACTTGGTTGCAAGAAGAGTGGCGTAAAGCAGAAAAGTTGAGAGCTGCAAACGTTCATCACTTAAAACTAGATTTTGAGATTTTAAATGAAAAGAAACCCTACAAACAAAATCTTGATCATATGCTAGAATCTCTTGAGAGCAAAGGCTTAGTCGATCAAGAATTTAAGGAACAATTGTTCATTAGAGAAAAGTTAAGGAGTACGATTTTTGAATATGGAATTGCTTTTCCTCATGCCATCAATAAAAAATCGGCTGAAATTATTTTATCAGTGGGGATCTTTAGGAAAGGGATCTCCACGATCAACGGACAAGTGCAAGTCGTCTTGTTGTTAGCCATTCCACAAGTTCTAACGATGGAAAAAGAAAAAGAATTGCTAAAACTGTATGATCAGCTTTTTGCTGTTATTGGCGATCCTGAATTTAGAAGTGAACTATGTCGTTTGGATGATTTAGTTGGGTTACAAAATTGGATGATACGAAAGGGGGTCATAACATGAACTTCATATATATATTCGGCGCATTTGCACTTGCTGCTTACGGACTGCAAGTAATATTTGGAATGAAACAAATCAAACACTTTAATCAAATCTATCTAGAAATGCGCAGAAAAGGGAAGGTGGCTATCGGTCGTCGATCTGGAAAAATCAAAGCAGGAACGATCGTCATGTTTGCTGTCGATCAAAAAGGGATCATTATTGATGCGCGAAAGATGCAGGGCGTAACTGTCCTAGCAAAATTTCGTCTATTGCCACAATATATTGGAACAGATATCCACTACATCGACAACTATCATCCTTTGGTGCGAACAGAAAATAAATTGGTGCAACAAGCAATGGCAAATGCCAGAGAAATCTATTTGCGGGTAGAATTAGGCAATTATCAAGAAGAATCGCTACCTTCCCCACTTACGATGCTTGGTATTCAATTCAGTTTATGGAAAAAACAATACCTATCAAGAAAAAGGAGTGTTGAATAATGGAATATATCACAAAATTTGCGGAAGGCTTCATCGGTTTATTTGAAACGGGTGCGGAAACTTTTGTATCTTGGATGACTGGTATCGTCCCTGTAGTGTTGATCCTAATGGTAGCAATGAATACACTGATTGCTTTCTTAGGTGAAGAACGAGTAACTAAACTTGCCAAACTATCAACGAAGAATCCCGTCACAAGATATTTGATCTTACCTTTTTTATCTGCCTTTATGTTGGGAAATCCGATGTCTTTTACAATGGCTCGCTTTTTGCCTGAATATTACAAGCCAAGCTATTATGCTTCTCAAGCACAATTTTGTCATACGAGCAATGGCGTCTTTCCCCACATCAATCCGGGTGAATTATTTGTTTGGTTAGGAATCGCCCAAGGAATCACAACCTTAGGATTGAATTCAATGGAGTTAGCTGTGCGTTATATGTTTGTCGGAATTCTTATGAATTTTCTTGGTGGCTGGGTAACAGACTTTACAACCGCATATGTTTGTAAACAACAAGGAGTCACTCTGAGTAAAACAGTAGAAACAGCGACAGAATAAGGAGGAAGTGAAAAAATGAGCTATCACAGTATTCGAGTTGTAAGAGGAACTGGTGGGTTCGGAGGACCATTAGTGATCACACCAACAGAGGAAAAACATAAATTTATTTATATTACTGGTGGGGGAGAAAAACCAGTAATCGTCGATAAAATTGCTGAATTGACAGGAATGGAAGCAGTCAATGGCTTTAAAACTTCTATCCCAGATAATGAAATCGCTTTAGCAATCGTTGATTGCGGAGGGACATTGCGTTGTGGGATCTATCCAAAAAAAGGAATACCTACGATCAATGTCGTACCAACAGGAAAAAGCGGACCATTAGCACAATACATTACAGAAGACATTTACGTATCGGCAGTAGGGGTCAATCAAATCACGCTGACTACTGAAGAAAGCACGGTCGGTCATTCTGACAACATAGGAAATAAGAGTGGGCCAACACGTGAATATAAATACGATACAAGCAAAAAAATTACTGAACAAAAAGCTGAACAGCAGAATTTTATTGCAAAAATCGGCATGGGTGCAGGAAAAGTAGTGGCAACTTTTAATCAGTCCGCACGCGAAGGTGTACAGACGATGATCAATACGGTCATTCCGTTCATGGCATTTGTTTCCTTGTTGATCGGGATCATACAAGGATCTGGTATCGGTAATTTCTTTGCTAATATCATGGCACCTTTAGCAGGAAATATTTGGGGATTGATGATCATCGGTTTTATCTGTTCCTTACCGTTTCTTTCTCCATTATTAGGACCTGGGGCAGTCATCAGCCAAGTCATTGGGACACTGATCGGGGTGGAAATCGGTAAAGGCAATATTCCGCCACAGCTCGCTTTACCTGCGTTATTTGCAATCAATACTCAAAATGCTTGTGATTTCATCCCTGTCGGATTAGGCTTAGAAGAAGCAGAGGCTGAAACAGTAGAGGTTGGCGTACCTTCCGTTTTATATTCACGCTTTTTAAACGGTGTACCCAGAGTGTTAGTCGCATGGATAGCAAGCTTTGGAATGTATAGTTGAATCTAGGAGGAAAAAAATGTCAGTTTATTCAACAAACGTAACTTCGATTGGGGCAGAAGCTACGCTATTCAAAGAAGAGAAGATCGTGATTCTATTTGGAAAAGATGCACCAGATATGCTATCAGCCTATTGTTATAATATTGAACTCCAGCCAATCCACGGAGAGATCAAAGTAGGACAACAGCTATTCGTCAATGAGACAAGCTATCGCATCACGTCTGTTGGAAGTTTGGTCAATGATAATCTAAAAGAGCTTGGACATATCACAATCAAGTTTGACGGATCAGTAAAACCTGAATTACCAGGTACTTTATATGTTGAAGGGAAAGAAATCGTAGAGATTGGTATCAAGACTAAAATCAGTATTAAATAAATTACAAAGCAACACATCTGTTGAAAGGATGAATAAAATGGAATTTATGTTAGATACGATCAATATTGAGAAAATTCGTTATTATCAATCGATCCTCCCGCTATCTGGAGTAACGTCGAATCCCTCAATCATCAAAAAAGAAAGAAAGATCGATTTGTTTGCTCACTTTAAAGAAATCAAGCAGTTAATTGGAAAAGCCAGTTTACATGTTCAAGTAGTTGGAGAAACAGCAGAGGAGATTTTAGCTGATGCCCAAGTAATCATGGATCACCTTGGTAAGGATATTTTCATTAAAGTACCAGTGAACGAACCAGGATTGGCTGCCATCAAACAACTGAAAGCCAAAGGAGTAAATGTCACTGCTACCGCTATCTACTCTGAAATGCAAGGATACTTAGCAATTGCTGCAGGTGCCGATTATGTGGCACCTTATTATAACCGTATGGAAAATCTAAATATCGATGCTGTTGCTATTATCAAAGCACTAGCAATGGAAATCGAACGAACGCAATCTCAAAGCAAGATCTTAGCTGCTAGTTTTAAAAATGTTGCACAAGTCAATCATGCTTGTCGTCAAGGGGCGCATAGTATTACTGCGTCACCAGATATCTTTACACAAGTATTCGGTATGCCTTCCATTCATAAGGCAGTGACAGATTTTAAGAAAGACTGGGAAGAGACATTCGGGGTCAAAGATGTGAAAGCATTAGAAGAATCAGAGCAATAAGTTCCTCTAAATAAAAAGAATAAAGAGTCATAGAATGGTTGATCTATCCGTTCTATGACTCTTTTTAAATAACGTCATATTTATTATTTCAACCATTATCAAATAGCCGCTGTGCAGTTTAAGCAACAATAGGTAGCTAACATCTAATGTCCATGTACATACAGTGTATATCGTATAAAATAAATTTTTTTTATGAAATTCAATGTACAATTATATCTACTTTATGACTGGATGTTTACTTAAAAAATAAATGGTTTATTTCATCTGTTGAATCAAGAATGGTTATATTCTTTTCTGTACCGATTTTGGTAAATAGGAGTGGAAATAACTGTTTTGGTTGACTCTTAGTAAATAGACCTTTATAACTGACAACTAGTCTTTCTAAGTGATATAATTTATATAAATAGTAGATTAAAAATAACCGTATGTATTTTTTGTAGCATGCTTTTATTAATGAAGGAGGCAGTTGATGAGGATCATAATTGTTGGAGGAAACCATGCGGGGATTGCCGCAGCACTTCGTATTCGTGAGGAATATCCAGACGATGAAGTAATCGTATTTGAAAAAAAAGATGAAATAACATTTGTCTCCCAAACAATCCCATTATTTTTGATGGGACATCAAGATATCCACTCCCAAGCAAATTATGCAACACCGCATGAAATTATTGCTCAAGGAGTGGATTTACGCATTCAAAAAGAAGTAACTAACATCGATGCGAAAAAGAAGACGTTGAATTTTAGAAATGTGTTAAGTCAACATGAGCACGAAATATCTTATGACCGATTGATCATGGCTGCGGGCTCGTATCCCAACCTTCCTCCAACTGGCGGAAAACTAAATGAGACACTTTTTCTTTTGAAAGAGCGTAAGGATGCTGAAGCAATTGAAAAATTTATATCAGAAGCCCATCATGCGGTAGTGATTGGCGCTGGACTGGTCGGTGTAGAGATTGCTCGTATCTTAGCGCAACGAAAAATGAAAGTCACTTTGATCCAGTCAAATGCAAGAATCCTTGACAAATATTTGGATGAGAATGCCGCAATCGAAGTAGAGAAGCAACTAGAAGAAGAAGGTATTCAACTATTACTAGGTACTAGAGTGACAAGTTACCATACAATTGATAAAAAAATCTGGAGTCGACCTAAAATCGAAGTTGAAACTTCTTCTGATTTGACTATCCGTGCAGATGGCGTCTTTGTTTCTGTTGGCTTCCGACCAAATTCGTTCTTATTAGCTGGACAAGTCGAAACCGGTGACCGTGGAGCAATCGTCGTTGATAAGTATATGTATACAACCGATGATTCGATTTTAGCGGTAGGGGATTGCTCTACGACTTATATGGACTTGACCAAAGAAAATATTTATAATCCTCATGCTTCCGATGCGTTTCGTCAAGGGCTGATCGCTGCTGTCAATATCCACGAGAAAAAGCAAGAAGTAGCAATGACCACAGGAACGTATAAATTCAATATGGATGGATTTACCATTGCGAATACAGGAATCACACTCAATCAAGCAAAAATTTCGGATATGACGCAGAAGAGGTACACTATCAGAATCGTTATCTAGAACGTGGTGGTCAGTTTGTCCATGAATCAATCGTCAAATACTCACCAATTGAGAAAGGTAGAAAAAATCATTATTCAAGTATTTATCTTGTTTATGAAAAGAAAACTAAAAAAATCTTAGGATTGCAGGTCCTAGGAACAGTTGATATTTCTCAATATGTCAATATCATCAGTTTAGCAATCCAAAAAAACGTGACCGTGCCAGAAATTGAATTTACGGATTTCTTTTTTGAACATGGCTACAAGAATCCACTAGGTTTTACAAAAATATTAGCCTCTTTAGTTAGGGAAAAAGAAAGAGAGAGTGGTCGTGATGGCAAAGAAGAAAGATCAAATGAAATTAAATAAACCAGATAAAGAGATGTCAAAAAAACAAAAGCGAATGATTGAAGCTGGCGCACTGTTGACAGTTGGTGCTGGGGCATTTATCGGTGGCGTCACGATTCCAAATCTTTCTGCCTCTGCAGACAGTTCCTCTTTGTCCGAAAAGCGACTTGTTGAAGATGAGACCATCCAAGATATTGAACATACTTCTGTGGATGAATTAAATCAATCCTTACAAAAAGGTCAAAGTAGCAGTGTGAAGACAAATACTGGCTTTGTAGCTAAGTTAATGGATCAACTACCAAGTAAAGAAAAACTTTCTTCTATGTATGAAGGAGAAGGGATCAAAGTCAGTGATACCCATACGGCATATGATATCCAACAAATTTTGGGAATCAAAGATGCGGACGTTTATTACCAAACTTCTACTTTATCTACAAGTGATGCGCAAGTAATGAAAATGTCAAGCTATCGGCAATTGATCCAAGCAAATCCTAATGTAAAGGTAACTTCACAAGATAATTATAAAACGGTCTCTCCTCATTTATATGAATCCAAAGAAAAGGCTTATGAAGATTCTGCAAACTGGAAAGATTCAAAAGTAGTTGCAAGTACGAGAGAAAAATCCTTAAGTTTCTCATCTAAAACGAAACCTGAAAGCACCAACTTTACCGCGGATGATGGTGCAGTATTAGGAAATATGAAAATCGATACAGGTTTTTCTTTGAACGTGAAAGCAGAAAATGGGCAAGCAAAATTAACAGATGAAATCAAAAGCGACTTTGAAGATGCTATGGAGAAGAATTTTTCAATTACCTATGAAGGAAGTACCTATTATGCAGTTTATCATGATGAGTCTATTTCTACCGATCATGGTAAAAATCAAGCAGATGGTTACTTCACGTTTTCTTCATCGACCCATGGATTGCCTTTAGAGATCAACGGACATTACTTGGTTTCCCCTGTTCAGTTCGGTAGTACAGTGGACAGCTTGAAAACGTCTTTATCCTTGCACGGTGTAAGGAGTTTTGAGAACACAGATTCTTGGTTAAATACAGATGAATCCAATATCAATGTAAAAGTAAATTTCGTTGATCAATTAGCGGATGAAAATACAACTTACTATGAAATCCAAGCAAAAGATCAAGTGATCGAGTCATTGAAATATGAATATGTGACCGTTAGTTTAGACGAGCAAAAAGCCACTGATTCAACTACAGCATACACAGATGAAATGTCGATGCCAACGTATAGTGGTTCTCAATCAGGTATTAGTCCTGGTGGAGCAGTCGATGGTAATCTTGCCGAAGACGCAGCTGGATTAGCAGGATGGAATCAGACAGCGACGTTTTCTGGTGGTGGGTATGGTGGTCACACGATTACAGCGAATTCGGCAGTAACTGTGAAAACAGGACAGGTTTCTCAGACAAACTTTTCTTCAGTTATAAGTACGGTCAATATAACAGTAGACGGTGTGTCTTATAATCAGTTTGTTGCTCAACCAATCATGGTCAATGGAGTTCAGTATGCTGGCTATTTAACCGGAGCAAATGGAAGTGGCAGTGATTTTACAATCGTTGTGAAAGATACGAACTTTAATATCTACCAAATTGGTGGAGAATTTGCTTATATTTCTTCCTCAATGACGGATATGGCCACACCAGATGCAACAACACCGGATGCAACGAATCCACAAGTTTCTCCAGGTACGACAACACCGGAAGTAGACCCAGGCGCCGGTGGAGGCGAAACTACCGATCCCGGCACAGGCACACCAGAAGTAGACCCAGGAACAGGCGGCGAAACCGATCCAGGTACGACGACGCCGGAAGTCGATCCAGGTACGGGAGGCGGAGAAACAGATCCTGGCACAGGTACGCCAGAGGTAGACCCAGGTACGGGAGGCGAAACTGATCCAGGTACAACAACACCGGAAGTAGACCCAGGCACAGGCGGAGAAACTACCGATCCCGGCACAGGTGGCGAAACCGATCCAGGAACGACGACGCCGGAAGTAGATCCAGGTACGGGCGGAGAAACAGATCCCGGCACGACGACGCCAGAAGTCGATCCAGGTACCGGAGGCGAAACAGATCCAGGAACAGGTACGCCGGAAGTAGATCCAGGTACGACCACGCCAGAAGTAGACCCAGGTACGGGAGGCGAAACCGATCCAGGAACAGGCACACCAGAGGTAGACCCAGGTACCGGAGGCGAAACCGATCCGGGCACAGGCACACCAGAAGTAGACCCAGGAACGGGAGGCGAAACAGATCCAGGAACAGGTACGCCGGAAGTAGACCCAGGCACGGGAGGTGGCGAAACCGATCCAGGCACAACCACGCCAGAAGTAGACCCAGGAACGGGAGGCGGAGAAACCGATCCAGGCACAGGTACGCCGGAAGTAGATCCAGGCACAGGTACGCCGGAAGTAGATCCAGGTACCGGAGGCGAAACAGATCCAGGCACAGGTACGCCAGAGGTAGACCCAGGAACGGGAGGCGAAACAGATCCTGGCACAGGCACACCAGAGGTAGACCCAGGTACGGGAGGCGGAGAAACCGATCCAGGAACGACAACGCCGGAAGTAGACCCAGGTACCGGAGGAGAAACCGATCCAGGCACAGGTACGCCGGAAGTCGATCCAGGTACCGGAGGAGAAACAGATCCCGGCACGACGACGCCAGAAGTAGACCCAGGAACGGGAGGCGAAACAGATCCAGGTACGACCACACCAGAAGTAGACCCAGGCACAGGAGGAGAAACCGATCCGGGCACAGGCACACCAGAGGTAGACCCAGGCACGGGAGGTGGCGAAACAGATCCAGGCACAGGCACACCAGAAGTAGATCCAGGTACGGGCGGAGAAACAGATCCGGGCACGACGACGCCGGAAGTCGATCCAGGTACCGGAGGAGAAACCGATCCAGGCACGACCACGCCAGAAGTAGACCCAGGAACGGGAGGAGAAACTGATCCGGGCACAGGCACACCAGAGGTAGACCCAGGTACCGGAGGAGAAACCGATCCAGGCACAGGCACACCAGAAGTAGACCCAGGCACGGGCGGAGAGACAGATCCGGACACAGGCACACCAGAAGTAGACCCAGGAACGGGAGGCGAAACAGATCCAGGAACAGGTACGCCGGAAGTCGATCCAGGTACCGGAGGAGAAACAGATCCCGGCACGACGCCGCCAGAAGTAGACCCAGGAACGGGAGGCGGCGAAACAGATCCAGGCACGACCACGCCGGAAGTAGACCCAGGTACCGGAGGCGAAACCGATCCGGGCACAGGTACACCAGAAGTAGACCCAGGCACGGGAGGAGAAACAGATCCAGGCACGACGCCGCCAGAAGTAGACCCAGGCACAGGAGGCGAAACCGATCCGGGCACAGGTACGCCGGAAGTAGATCCAGGTACGGGAGGCGAAACCAATCCGGGCACAGATACGCCAGAAGTAGAGCCAGGCACAGGTGGCGAAACAGATCCAGGTACGACCACACCAGAAGTAGACCCAGGCACAGGAGGAGAAACCGATCCGGGCACAGGCACACCAGAGGTAGAG
>NZ_JADNNI010000003.1:180804-271212 GCF_015556925.1 Enterococcus sp. 1001283B150225_161107_E12
TCCAGGTACGACCACACCAGAAGTAGACCCAGGCACAGGAGGAGAAACCGATCCGGGCACAGGCACACCAGAGGTAGAGCCAGGCACGGGAGGTGGCGAAACCGATCCAGGCACAGGCACACCAGAGGTAGACCCAGGTATAGGTGGCGAAACCGATCCAGGCACAGGTACGCCAGAGGTAGAACCAGCGACTCCAGATAAGCCAGAAGCAGGTATTCCAACTGTCAACCCAATTTTGCCAAGTCAACCAGGAGCAAGTATTCCAGGTTTAGATATCGTAATACCAGATAAAAGTCTAAACACGGTCACGCCAGAGATTGATCCGTTAATACCTATTAACCCCGGCACGATCACACCAGAAGTCGATCCAGGTACAGGTGGCGAAACAGATCCCGGCACAACGACGCCAGAAGTAGACCCCGGCACAGGCGGAGAAACAGATCCAGGAACGACAACGCCGGAAGTCGATCCAGGTACCGGAGGCGAAACTGATCCAGGTACAACAACACCGGAAGTCGACCCAGGAACAGGCGGAGAAACTACCGATCCCGGCACGACTACGCCAGAAGTAGACCCAGGCACGGGTGAAGGCGAAACAGATCCAGGAACGACGACGCCAGAAGTAGACCCAGGCACCGGAGGCGAAACCGATCCGGGCACAGGTACGCCAGAAGTCGATCCAGGAACAGGCGGAGAAACTACCGATCCCGGCACAGGAGGCGAAACAGATCCAGGAACGACGACGCCGGAAGTAGACCCAGGCACGGGAGGCGAAACTGATCCGGGCACAGGCACACCAGGGGTAGACCCAGGTACCGGAGGCGAAACCGATCCAGGTACGACCACTCCGGAAGTCGACCCAGGTACCGGAGGCGAAACCGATCCCGGCACGACGACGCCAGAAGTAGACCCAGGAACGGGAGGCGAAACCGATCCGGGAACAGGCACACCAGAAGTAGACCCCGGCACAGGTGGCGGAGAAACAGATCCAGGTACAACCATGCCAGAAGTAGACCCAGGTACCGGAGGCGAAACCGATCCAGGAATGACGACGCCAGAAGTCGATCCAGGTACCGGAGGCGAAACCGATCCCGACACAGGTACACCAGAAGTCGATCCAGGTACCGGAGGCGAAACCGATCCTGGAACCGGCACGCCAGAAGTTGATCCCGGCACGGGAGGCGAAACCGATCCGGCCACTGGCACGCCGGAAGTAGACCCAGGCACGGGAGGCGAAACCGATCCAGGAATGACGACGCCAGAAGTCGACCCAGGCGCTGGTGGAGGAGAAACTGACCCAAGTACGACAACACCAGAGGTAAATCTAAGCACCGGTGATGGAGGCGAAACTGATTTAAGTAGTACCACATCAACTGAGACGACCGATACAGATAATCAAGTTGCAAGAAACCAAGTACTAAGTGATAACGGCTCTAATGATGGATTATCTAGTAATAAGCAAACGAATGACCAAACGAGTAACACACAAGAGCTAAGTGACTCTGAAGATGTTTCAGGTAAGCAATTACCTAAGACTGGTTCAACTTCAGGTATGTTTGGAAAATTTGTTGGTGGGATACTTGTTGCTTTTGCAGGATTCTTCGGACTGTTCAAACGCAACCGTCGTGAATTACAAAATGATGAAGATCGTGTCGAACGTGTGATCAAAGAGGAAGATGAAGAACAAGAAAATAAAGAGGAAAATAAGGATAAAAAGTAGAAAATAAGGTAAAAATAGAATACTTTTACCTCGATAAGTAAGCGATCAGGACAGAAGTGTTTAGCCTCGAAAGATAAGGCACCATCCACTAAAACAATTTTCGTAGATGGTGCCTTATTTCCAAAGAAGTTACTTCTGTTCCCGCCGTTTATTCGGTTTTAGAATATGCGAGAGGACTAATGTCCTACTCGCTTTATTTTGAAGTAGTCAATTTGATTTAACGCATTCCGACTAAATAATAGATAAAAATAATCATATAAAATAACCCATGAACTTCCGAAAATAGTTTCCTATTTTGGATTTCATGGGTTATTTTCTTATAGCTATTAGTCACAATGTTTATTCTGCTAGGTTTTTATTAGTTTGTTCATCTAGAATAGGCGAACTCTCATTCACTAAATCAATCGGCTTAATAGCTAAAAATTGAGTTTGAAATTGTAATAGTTTTTTCATGAAAAATGAAATGAGATAAATAGAGATGGCAGAGATAACCGCTTGTCTTACCCCCAGAATCACAAGGTTTAGAACTATGATCACGGTATTTGTCAGTAAAACACCTAAAGCATGTTCGATCCCAAAATATTTTTTGAAAATCAATGGAGGAACCGTAACTCCGCCGTTTGAGGCACCGATTTGGTAAAGAATGAATATTCCAAGACTAAATAGAAAACTGCCAGCGACTAAGGCGATTGGGAAATGTTGGGTGATTGTCAAAGTCGGTGTGTGTGCTAAAATAATCGGAAATATCAAACTACCTATCAGGGTTTTAAAAAAAACTGCTCTTTCCAGAAAGATAAAAGCTAAGCAAAGCATCGCTAGATTGATTGCCCAAACAATCAATGTCCGATCGATCAGCAAGGCCATTTCTAGAAGAAAACCAATTGATCCTACGCCTGCTGAAGCAATTTGATGTGGAAGCAAAAACATATTTAGTCCCACAGTAATACTAATGATTCCAACAATAATCACAGGTAATTTTTTTATTTCTGCTTTCACACGCGTATTCCTTTCTTTTTTCACTATTTCTATAATTATAGCAAGTAGTCCAGGTAAGAAAGTAACAACTTTTTCAGACTAAACTGAAAAAAATATTTCGCGGGTTTGTTGCTTATTCGTTGACTAGATAATTATTTTCTTGTAAAGAATGTGCACTATTTTGTTTCTTTTTTCGATACTCTTTAGGTGAGATTTTTTCTTTTCGCTTAAAAATAGAACTAAAATAATTTGGATCATTGTATCCCACTTCTGAGGCTATGACAGATAGTTTTGAATTGGTTTCCCGCAAAAGTCGCCTAGCCATGCTCAATCGTTGTTCAGTAAGATAGTCAATAAATGTTTGTCCTATCCCTTGAGAAAAAATCGTACTGAAATGTGAGCTACTCAAATGGACATGATCAGCCACTTCTTTAAGAGAAAGCTCTGGTTCAAAATAGTGGTTCTCAATATACGTGACGGATTGTTCGAGTACTTCTTTATATTGATTCATGTGATTCTCAAGTACCATTTCTTTTAAAAAGTAAATCATTTGTTCAAGGTATTGGATGAAGAGAGGCGTGTCTGACAGAATGTTCGGGATTTCCTCTGTAGTGGTAAAAGAAACGACTTGATTGGTTTGTTTTTGACGTATCGTTACTAATTCATTCAACTCATTGATGATCAGATGCCTAACGAGAAGTGGATCGGCATGTTGATTGGTCTGTTTAACCAACTTCTCAACAAACGAAGAAATTTCGCTTTTTCTTAGTAAACGAATGGATTCTTTTAGATCAAAAGATTGTCCGTAATTACCAAGCTTTTTTTCATAATCTAAATAAGAAAGAATTTTTATTTTAGGATCGATCTTCAAGTAACTGAGCAAATGAACAGCGGTCTGATAACTATGTGGAATTTCGCTGATTCGTTTGACAGGATAACCGATTGCGATAACTAAATCATCTGTCGTATGACCTAATGTTTTATGAGAAAGCAATGCGACTTGATTTGCTTTTTTTTGTAATAGATCTTCATTTGGATCAAAAATCAATAGTTTGATAAATCGTGAAGAAAGGGAAGAAAAAAGTATTTGTTTATCGTTATCGAATAGCTCGGCCATCTTTTCATGAAAAACATCATAATCTGAAAAAAATTTATTTGTATGATTAGCGATCAAAAGAACCATATATTTATTTCCGGCGATTTCACGTTCCAGTTTTCGACCTTCTTCAATTGCTTCTGAAAGTAGTAACTGATTATTAAATAAAGCATTCAAGTAGAAGTTTTTTTGTACTTCTAAGGAATAGCCATTTGTTTCTTTAGACTGTTTCAATAAGGAAACAGCATCTAATTTTTGGATGATTTGTTCTAGACTCTTTTGTAGTTCATTAGGTTTGATCGGTTTTAACAAATATTCAGCTACTTGAAGTTGGATCGCAGCTTTTGCATAAGTAAATTCATCATATCCGCTAATAAAAATGATTTGGATATCGGGCAAGAGTTTTTTTACTTCATTTGCTAGTTCAATCCCATTCATAAAAGGCATACGAATATCTGTCACCAAGATATCTGGTTTTTGTTCTGCAATCATTGATAAAGCAAGTTCGCCATCGCTGGCATCTTTAATAGAACCCAGGGGTAGAAAGGTTGAAAATTCAGTGATCATCCTCTTCAATGATTCGCGAATCAAATGTTCATCTTCTGCGATAAAAATTTTATACATTTGCTTCATTCCTATCTATATTTTTTGTAGGGACAACGACATGGACGACTGTTCCGTGATCGATTCTGCTAGAAATCGAGATACTTGCATCGGTTCCATAGTACAAAAGTAAGCGTTTGTTGACATTAAAGAGTCCATATCCTTTATGGAAATTAGTATCTAAACCATCTGCGAGTTCTTGGTTGATCTCCTCTAACTTGGTTTCAGTAATCCCTTTTCCGTTATCAATGATCCAAAAATGGATAAATTCTTCTTGGTCTATATACGCTTTTACGTTGATTTTCCCTGGCCGACGAACCAATTTAGTTCCATGATAGACTGCATTTTCAATCAATGGTTGAAGAATCATTTTCAATATTGGATGATTATTGACTTTTGGATCAATGGTTAATTGATAAGATAATTGGTCTCCATAGCGGATTTGCAAAATCTTCAGGTAATTGTCGCAATGTCGAATTTCCTGTTCGACTGGTATCCAGTCTTTTCCTTGGCTTAATGAAATGCGGAAAAAGTCAGATAAGGCATATGTCATTTCTTTGACTTTTTCAATTTCGCCCATTTCTGCCAACACCAAAATGGCATCTAAACTATTATAAATAAAATGGGGAATGATCTGAGCTTGTAGTGTCCTGACTTCACTTTGCGCAAGATTATATTGCTTCAACGCATTTTCCTCTAACAAAATCACTAAGTTATCAGCCATATCATTCATGCTATTACTTAATTTTTTTAACTCATTATTTTGTGGAGTTTTGATCCGATGATTTAAATGTCCTTCTGCTAAAGCATCAGCCATCTTGATCATTTCATCCATAGGCTGTTGAATTTGGTACATCATTTTCGTGTTGAACTTTCTTGTCAATAGGAAAATCAGCGCGATGATAACAGCCTCGATGGTGGAGAGAATCACCAAGGAATTGCGAACTTCTTCACTTTTTATGGAAGCCGTATCGATTTCGATTTTGACAAAATCTTGTAAGATGTCATGGGCAAGTTTGACCGCAGATTCAACATGTAACATCAATGCTTGATTTTCTGCGAATGTTTCTTTTTGATGGATATTTGCAATGATTTTATCTAAATAATCGGAAACATTATCTAAAGAGCGCAAAACGATATTGAGTGTTGCTAATTCTTGTGAGTTTTGAGTACTGACTTTGATGGCACTGATTTCTTCTTTGATGCGATTGATCTGGTTGCTCTGTTGAAATTCTTCAGGTGTGATCTGTCCATAAGTTAATCCAAGAGCTTCTTCGATGATTGTTTCTTCTACGTTACTGGCGATTTGATTAGCAATCGAGATATTATGGATACTTTTTTCATAGGAAAAAAGATAATGTGTATAAAGTGCAATGCTAATGATCAAAGGCGTGATTGCTAAAGATAACATGAGCCAGCTTGTATGTCGAAGTAGTACTTTAATGCTTTCGTTCTTTTTCATTTTTCCTCCTAATACCCCCGCGGTGGGATCGTTGAAAAATCATTTTGGTCTGAGAACACCGTATCAGAAACATAGATGTCTTGTGGAATCGCTTTCTTTTCGAAGTAGCGTTTGACTGTATTGGCTACTAGTTCACCCATAAAAGGATTGCATTCCACCACACAGTTGACCTTTCCTTTTTTTAATTGATCGATCATCTCTTTTTGTGCATCAATGCTGACAATCACAAAATTCTTTTCAAGTTTTTTTTCCTTGATCGCATCTAAAGCACCTAGTGTCATTTCATCATTGTGAGAATAAATGACATCGATTCCCTCAAGTTTCCCCTCATCAATGGCTTTTGAAAATTGTTCTTTGGCTTTTAAGCGAATATAGTCTCCGGTGATCACTTGCCTGACATGGATTCTTGGGTCGCGACCGATGGTTTCTAAAAAGCCGTCTGATCGCAAGCGAGTGGGAGATGTGTTTTCTGAACCACGTATCTCAAATACTTGGATCGATTCTTGTGTTTTTTGCTGGTAATGATTGGTGACATAAAGGCCTGCTCGACTACCTTGTGCTTTGAAACTTGAACCAATATGGGTCAAATAGAGATCTTGTTTTTCCGTTGTGATGTTACGATCAACGATGATGACTGGGATATTCGCTTCTTTGGCTTCTTCCAAAACAGAATCCCAGCCTGTTTCTTCGATAGGAGATAACACGATCATATCGACTTGATAGGCAATAAATGTCATCACATCTTGTATCTGTTGTTTTGGATCAGAGTAACTATTTCGGTGAAGGACTTGGAAATTTTGTTTTTCCAGCGCTTCTTTGATGGATTGATTTTGAACTTTGCGCCAATTACTTTCGGTGCCAGCTTGAGAAAAACCAATGGTCAACTCTTTTTTTGTAGGCTCAGTAGAGTTGAAAGCACACCCAGTCAACAACAGGCAAAAAGCTACCAGGATAAAAAAACTTTTGTTCTTCATAATGAATCTCCCCTTTTATCTATATCATATAGCGTTTTCAATTTTCATATTAGCATGTTTGTCAATTTCGTAAGAAAATCAAGAATCGTCAAAAGAAAATGAAGAAAAATCAAAAGTTTACATAAATTCACGAGGGAATTTATAGAAACACAGAAAAATAATCAATGAAAGCGTTTTATATTTCGATTATGATGAATTCATCAAATAAGTATTTGGAGGGACACACATGAAACGAGTTGGGAAAAATTGGTTGGTAGCAATTGTTTTTTTATTAATATCAGTGACAGTATTCGTCGGTTGTAGCAATGGCAGTGCAGCCGGAGATGAAAAAGGGTTCGTAGGTATTTCGATGCCAACAAAATCTGCAGAGCGTTGGATCGCAGATGGCGACAATATGGTCAAGCAACTAGAAGAAAAAGGATACAAAACGGATTTGCAATATGGAGAAGACAAAGTAGAAAACCAAGTGGCACAAATCGAAAATATGATCACAAAAGGAGTAGATACGTTGGTCATTGCTTCGATTGACGGTTCAGCATTGACAGATGTCTTAGAAAAAGCACATCAGGCGGATATCAAAGTCATTGCGTATGACCGTTTATTGATGAACTCTGAATATGTCGATTATTATGCAACATTTGATAATTTTGGTGTAGGTGTTTTACAAGCTTCTTATATCGAAGATAAATTAGGCTTAAAAGATGGTGCTGGTCCATTTACGATCGAATTATTTGGCGGTTCACCTGACGATAACAACGCATTGATCAATTACAATGGTGTGATGTCGATTCTTCAACCTTATATCGACAGCAAACAATTGAACGTCTCATCAGGTCAAACGAAATTCAATCAAATCGCGACGCTTCGTTGGGATGGCTCAACTGCACAAGCACGTATGGATAACTTATTAAGTGCTAACTATACAGATGAACAATTAGATGCAGTTCTTTCTCCTTACGATCCAATCAGTTTAGGGATCATTTCCTCCTTAAAAGGAGTGGGCTATGGCTCAGCCGACAAACCACTCCCAGTTATCACAGGACAGGATGCAACGATTGCTGGAGTGAAATCCATCATTGCAGGAGAGCAAACACAAACGATCTTTAAAGATACACGGGTGCTAGCTGATAATACGGTAGAGATGATCGAAGCAATCAACAATGATAAAGAAGTGCCGGTCAATGATGAGGAAACCTACGATAATGGTGTGAAAGTCATCCCGACTTATCTAGCTAACCCAGTTTCTGTAGATAAAGAAAATTACAAACAAGAGCTGATCGATACTGAGTATTACAGCGAAAGTGATTTAGGCCAATAAGAGGGCTTTGGAACATTTGTCCTCTTGTACCCTTAGAACCGAATAAACGGTGTTTAGAAGCTGACCTTCAACATTAAGCAAAAAATCGGAGAAATATAACCAACTATTTTTCAATTTTCTCTCTTATTGCTTAGGTCAAAACGCTTCTGGCATAACCTCAATAAATAGTGTTTCAGTAGTAGCTCCTTCAAAAATAAGCGTGAGATCTCAAAATTTGAAGAACAATTTTCAGGTTTCGCGCTTATTTTTCGGAGTTGAGTACTTCTATCACACCCTCGATTAGGAAGTGAAAAAATGGCAGATTATATTTTAGAAATGAAAGAAATCATCAAAGAATTCTCTGGTGTTCGTGCGTTGAACAATGTCAATCTCCGCATCAAACGTGGAGAGATCCACGCCCTTTGTGGCGAGAATGGTGCAGGAAAATCCACGTTGATGAATGTGTTGAGCGGTTTGTATCCTTATGGCAGTTATTCAGGCGAAATCATGTATGACGGTGAGGTATGCCAATTCAAAAATCTTAGAGATAGTGAAGCGAAAGGGATCGTGATCATCCACCAAGAATTAGCCTTGAGTCCTTATCTATCGATCAAAGAAAACATTTTTTTAGGGAACGAACAAACAAAACATGGCGTGATCGACTGGAACTTGACGGAACGAAAAACAGAAAATCTACTAAAAACAGTGGGCTTGAAAATCGATCCGAACACCTTAGTCTCACAAATCGGTGTCGGGCATCAACAGTTGGTGGAAATTGCGAAGGCTTTTTCTAAAAATGTTCGATTACTCATATTAGATGAACCAACAGCAGCACTGAATGAAGAAGAAAGTGCCAATCTTTTAGCATTGATCAAGGAGTTTCGCAATCAAGGGATCACTTCGATCATCATTTCGCATAAATTGAATGAAATCGTTGCGGTGGCGGACAGGATCACGATCTTACGAGATGGCCAAACGATCGAAACGTTAGAAAATACAGCAATCAGTGAAGAACGGATCATTAAGGGGATGGTTGGTCGTGATTTAACGAATCGTTATCCTGATCGTCATCCTGATATTGGCGAGGTTTATTTTGAAGTCAAGGATTGGACGGTCCATCATCCATTGACCACCGACCGAATCATCAATGATCATATCGATTTTTCGATTCGACGAGGAGAAATTGTTGGTATCGCCGGATTGATGGGGGCAGGACGAACTGAATTTGCCATGAGTATTTTTGGTCGATCATATGGAAGCAATATCAGCGGTAAGATTTTTAAAGACGGAAAAGAATTAGTGATCAAAGATGTTTCTCAAGCAATTGATCATGGGTTGGCGTATGTGTCCGAAGATCGTAAGTCTGTTGGCTTGAATCTTTTAATGGACATCAGAGAAAATACGACGATTGCTAGTCTCAAAAAAATTAGTCGAAGTGGCATTTTAGATCAAGAAAAAGAAGTGATCGAAGCAGAGAACTTTCGGAAAAAAATGAGGACCAAAGCCACCAATGTGTTCCAAAACGTTGGTAGTTTAAGTGGAGGGAATCAACAAAAAGTCGTTTTAGCTAAGTGGTTGATGACAGAACCGGAAATTTTATTTCTGGACGAACCGACTCGTGGTATCGATGTCGGGGCAAAGTATGAAATCTACACGATTATTGAAGAAATGGCTGCCTTAGGAAAATGTGTCTGTATCATTTCTTCTGAACTACCTGAGATCATCGGTATGTGTGATCGGATCTATACCATGAATGAAGGGAAAATGACGGGAGAAGTGCTTAGAGAAGAGGCAAATCAGGAGTTATTGATGAACCTGATGACAAAAGAAGAGGAGGCAGTGGGCTGATGGAAAATGTCACAAAAAAAAGTCAGGAAAAAAAAGCTTGGAATGTAAAAGAAAAGATATTGGATATCTTTAGTAAATATAGTATGGTCATTATTTTGGTCGCTTTGTTGATCGCTTTTCAACTAATGACCGGCGGGATCTTTTTAAGACCGCTGAATATAACGAATATCGTGTTGCAAAACAGCCATATTTTGATTTTGGCCGCGGGAATGTTGTTGGTCGTACTTTTAGGCTACGTGGATCTATCAGTAGGTTCAGTCATGGCATTTGTAGGAGCGATGGCGGGTATGTTGATGGTCAATAACAACATTAGCCCTTGGCTCGCAGTCCCTTTATGTTTATTAGTTGGTGGGGTGATCGGTGCATGGCAAGGCTTTTGGGTCGCTTATGTAGGGATTCCGGCATTTATCGTAACACTTGCCGGTCTATTGATGTTTCGTGGCTTGACACAAGTTGTATTAGGAGGGCAATCTTTAGCGCCTTTCCCTGGAGGTTTCCAAAAAATCTCGACGGGTTATTTACCAGATATCTTTGGTGTTCCTGGAATGCACCTATTGACGTTGATTTTAGGTGTTGTGTTAGCTGTTAGTTTAGTATTTGCTCAATGGCGTGCGAGAGCGCGAAGAAAAGAAAATTTATTTGAAGTACCATCAATGAACGCATTCTTAATCAAAGCAGCATTGACGATCGTTCTTGTCTTAGGATTAAGTTATATCTTTGCTTCATACCAAGGATTTCCAGTAATATTGATCATTTTAGGTGTGATTGTTGGGATATATGGATTTTTGACCAATCGGACAGTCGCTGGACGACAAATTTATGCCACAGGTGGCAATTTGAAGGCCGCTCAATTATCTGGGATCAAGACGAAGAAAATCACCTTTTGGGTATTTGTGAATATGGGCGTCATGGCTGCTTTAGCAGGATTGATCTTAGCCGCTCGTTTAAATGCTGCTACCCCTCAGGCAGGGACTTCGCTTGAATTAGATGCGATGGCTTCTGTGTACTTTGGAGGAGCTTCGACTTCTGGAGGGATTGGAACGATCACTGGAGCAATCGTCGGTGGCTTAGTCATGGGTGTGCTGAACAATGGGATGTCGATCATGGGAGTCGGAGTAGACTGGCAACAGGCAATCAAGGGCTTGATTTTATTGCTAGCTGTCGTATTGGATATTTACAATAAAAAACGCAAAATTTCTTGAGGTGGTGAACGGATGGAATCGACAGAGGAAAAACGGATATTATTGATTTGCACCGCTGGGATCACTTCTGGTCTGCTAGTAAAAAATATCCAAAATGCAGCAAATGAAAAAGGGGTGCCTCTACATGTATATTCTGCACCAGCAATCGTGGCAGAGCAGGCGATCCAAAACCAACATATTGACGGACTGATGATCGGTCCACAATCAGAATATGAAGTGGAACGGTTAAAAGATTTTCTGACGGTGAAAGCTGTTCCTTACAAATTGATTCGTAAAGAAGATTACGAAACATTTGATGGTGAATCTGTCTTAGCAGATATCTTACAATTCTTTTGAAATCACTTGAAGTAAAAGCTGAAAAAGAGCAGTTGTTCCTTACAAAGCGCTAATAAAAAGAATCTCACAGATATTTTTTTGTGTTAATAATCCTTTCCAAAACAAGTTGTGCTACAATGATATCAAATAATTGTTCGGACAACTTACGTCGGAGTGAAAGGATTGGCAAAGTAACCATGGATAAAACAAAATATCAAATGATCGCAGACGAGATAAAGGATAAGATCATTGACCAAATTTTTAAACTAAATGAACCGATACCACCTGAACTCCAATTACAAAAAGACTATCAAGTCAGCCGTCATACGGTAAGACAAGCGATTGGATTGTTAGTCAATGAAGGGTATCTACGTAAAGAAAAAGGTTCTGGAACATATGTCGATGACGCGTATAAGAAAACATCAGAAAGTAGAAAAAATCAAAAGACGATTGGCGTGATCACGACGTATTTATCGGATTATATATTTCCCTCGATCATCCGAGGAATTGAAAAAGCGTTGAGTGAACAAGGATATTCACTCTTATTAGCTAGTACGAATAATGATCATCAACAAGAAAAAAACTGTTTAGAAAAAATGCTGCAGTTTGGTGTAGATGGCTTGATCGTAGAGCCAACAAAAAGTAATGAATACAATCCGAACCTTGCGCTCTATGTCCGATTGAGAGAACAAGGAATCCCGATGGTCATGATCAATGCTGTCTATGAAGAATTAGCGGTCGCCTCGATTTGTGTTGATGATGTAAAAGTTGGCTTTAAAGGGACAGAGTATTTGATCCAGCAAGGACATCAGCGATTACTGTTCATCACGAAAATCGATGATTTACAAGGAAAATATCGGATGAAAGGATTTATTCAAGCGTGCGAAGCCTACGGTATCCAATTTTCGCCGGAAGATATCATTACCTACACGACTGATTCTCGTGGGAAACTAGGTGAAAAAGTCCTCTTACAGCTAAAGGAATCGGCAAGCACCGGCATCATCTGCTACAACGATCAAGTTGCTAGCCAGTTGCTTGATGAGGTGATCGCAAAGGGTTATCAAGTACCGCAGCAATTGTCGATCATCGGAAATGATGATTCCTCGTTGAGTCAGATGGGCGCAGTGAAACTGACCACTTTAACTCATCCAAAAGAGCGGATGGGAAAAGATGCGGCAGAATGGATCATTCACACGATCCAAACGGGTGATCAAGGAGAAAACATCGTCTATGAACCTAGTTTGGTGATCAGAGATTCAGTAAGTGCAGCAAAGAATGGCGAGTAGCTGAGGGGAAACGATAAGTGTACCAGATACGATAAAAATTTATTTAATGAAAATTAGTCAATGTCTAGCAAGATTATTTGCTCTTAAAAAGGTAAAGAGGGGGAATTTACTCTCTTTGCCTTTTTTATATGGCAAATGTGAATTTATCAGGAAAAAGAAAAAGGTTTATGTACGAACAAATAACTATAATATCGTTGACATGTACGTACAAAAAGTTTTATACTGTAACTATCATAAAGAGAAACTAAGGAGGCGTTTGACATCGAAGCGAAAGAAACTAGGCTGAAACGAATAGAAGCGATTCGCACAGGGCAAACAGCACTAGGTATTGAGCTAGGTTCAACGAGAATCAAAGCAGTGCTGATCGATCAACACTATGAGCCGATTGCAGCTGGAAGTTACGATTGGGAAAACCAGTTAGAAAACGGTATTTGGACCTATTCACTTGATGAGATTTGGAAGGGGTTACAATCGAGTTATGGACAGTTAGTCGATGTAGTTTCTGCGGAGTATGAGACGACACTGACTACGATAGGGGCTATCGGCTTTAGCGCAATGATGCACGGCTATCTGGCATTCGATCAAGACGATGAATTGCTTGTTCCTTTTCGCACGTGGCGCAATGCCATTACCGCAGAGGCAGAAGCAAAACTGAGCAAAGCCTTTCATTATACGATTCCACAGCGTTGGAGCATTGCCCATCTATATCAAGCGATTTTAAATAAAGAAACACATTTAAAAGATCTTAGTTACTTTACAACTTTAGCTGGCTACATCCATTGGCAATTGACCGGACAAAAAGTATTAGGAGTTGGAGATGCCTCTGGAATGTTTCCGATTGATCGTCAAACGAAGGGATATGATGCACAAAAGATTGCTATTTTTGATCAATTGGCACAAGCGGAAGGCTTTTCGCAACCGTTAGAAACGCTCCTTCCAGAAATTCGTTTGGCTGGTGAGGTTGCAGGGACGCTGACTGAAAAGGGAGCCAAGCTCTTAGATCTATCCGGTAACTTATCTGCAGGGATTCCTGTTTGTCCACCAGAAGGGGATGCTGGCACAGGCATGGTCGCAACGAATAGTGTGGGGTTACGTACAGGGAATGTTTCAGCAGGGACATCGGCGTTTGCAATGATCGTACTAGACAAAGAGTTAGTAAACATCCATCCAGAGATCGACCAAGTAACAACACCTGACGGAAGCCCTGTGGCAATGGTGCACACAAACAACTGCTCATCAGAAATCAACGCATGGGTCAAGATTTTCAAAGAGTTCAGTGAGAGTCTTGGCGTGATGATCGATACACAGCAGATTTATGAAACCTTATTTTTGAAAGCGCTACAAGGGGATGGCGACTGCGGAGGATTACTCAGCTACGGGTACCACTCAGGCGAAAACATCACAAAAATGGAACAAGGCAGACCACTATTCGTGAGACAGCCGGATAGTAAGTTTGATTTAGCGAATTTTATGCGGATGCACCTGTCAAGTGCTTTTGGGGCGATGCGTCTAGGGATGGAGATTCTTAAATCCGAACAAGTCACGATCGATCGTTTAGTCGCACATGGTGGGATCTTTAAAACGCCGAAAGTTGCTCAAACGATTCTAGCTTCAGCAATGGAAGCACCTGTCACAGTCATGGAAACAGCCGGAGAAGGAGGCGCTTGGGGGATCGCCTTATTAGCTGCTTATCTCCAAGCGGCAGAAGCAATGACTTTGGAAGAATTTTTAGCAAAAGATATATTTTCAACCAGTGAAGGTCTGACGATCGAACCAACGGAGGAAGACTTAAGTGGTTACGCACGGTTTATTGAGATGTATGAAAAAGGGTTGCCTATCGAAGCATCCGCGATCGTATCAATGGAAGAAGGAGTGAGAGAATGTTAGAAGGTTTGAAAGAAGCGGTTTATCAAGCGAATTTAGCTTTACCAAAACAAGGCTTGATCAAATACACATGGGGGAATGTCAGTGCGTTTGATCGAGAAACAGGATATTTTGTCATCAAGCCTAGTGGTGTGAGCTATGAGGAAATGAAAGCAGAAGATATGGTCGTTGTTGATTTGAATAATCAAGTCATCGAAGGTGAACTAAATCCATCTTCCGATACACCGACACATGCGGTTCTCTACAAACATTTCCCTGAAATTGGTGGGATTTGTCACACTCATTCGACGTGGGCAACGATTTGGGCGCAAGCGGGTCTCGATTTACCCGCCATGGGTACGACTCATGCAGATACTTTTTATGGTAGCGTTCCTTGTGCAAGATTTTTATCACAAGAAGAAATCGATGCTGGTTATGAACACGAGACCGGCAATGTGATCATTGAGACATTCCAAAATAGAAATATTGATATCATGGCAATTCCAGGAGTGTTGTTACATGGCCATGGACCATTTACTTGGGGGAAAGATGCTTCCCAAGCGGTGATGAATGCCGTTGTACTGGATGAAGTGGCGAAAATGAACTTATTCACTCGCCAATTGAATAGTTTTTCCGAACCATTGCCCCAACGAATATTGGATAAACATTATTTACGCAAGCATGGTAAAGATGCGTATTATGGCCAAAAAAAATAAAAAAATAGAGGAGTTACAATCATGTTAACAATCAGTAAAAAAGAATTTTGGTTTGTCGTAGGTTCACAACATCTATATGGGGAGGAAGCGTTAGCACAGGTCAAAAAGAATGCAGAGACAATCGTTACGGCACTAAATGATCACCAAACGTTGCCTTATCCGATCGTACTAAAAGAACTAGCAGTAACTGCTGATACGATCACCTCGATCATGAAAGAAGCGAATTACCAGGAGCAAGTAGCAGGTGTGATCACTTGGATGCATACTTTCTCGCCAGCAAAAATGTGGATTCGTGGCACACAATTATTACAAAAGCCTTTGTTGCATTTAGCTACTCAATTTAACGAGAGTATCCCATGGGAAACGATCGATATGGACTTTATGAACTTGAACCAGGCAGCTCATGGGGATCGGGAATATGGCTTTATCAATGCACGTCTCAATAAGAAAAATGAAATCGTCGTAGGCCATTGGCAATCAGAAGATGTGCAACGTCAAATCTCAGACTGGATGCATGTGGCTGTGGCTTATAATGAAAGCTTCTCGATCAAGGTCGCTCGTTTTGGCGACAATATGCGTAATGTGGCTGTGACCGAAGGAGACAAAGTAGAAGCACAGATCCAGTTTGGCTGGGTGGTCGACTATTATGGGATCGGTGATTTAGTCAAAGTGATCGATGAAGTCACTGATGAAGAGGTAGCGTCATTATTTGAAGAATATAAACAACTTTATGATTTTGATTATGCCGATTATGACCATGACACTTGGGAGGCACATGTCAAAGTACAAGCAAAACAAGAAATCGGGATCAGACGTTTCTTGGAAGCGGGCAATTATAATGCTTTCACAACAAACTTTGAAGATCTTTACGGTATGCAACAATTACCTGGCTTAGCAGTCCAACGGTTAATGGCAGAAGGCTACGGATTTGCCGGTGAGGGGGATTGGAAAACAGCTGCTTTGGATCGGATGTTAAAAATCATGGCACAAAACAAAGACACAGGTTTCATGGAAGATTACACGTATGAATTAACACCAGGAAAAGAAGCAATTTTACAGTCTCACATGATGGAAGTAGATCCAACATTGGCAGTCAATCGACCAAAAATCGTTGTTTCGCCATTATCGATGGGTGATCGAGAAGATCCGGCTCGTTTGGTGTTTGACGGTAAAGCAGGCGATGGTGTTGTAGTTTCCATGGCAGATTTTGGCACGCATTACAAATTGTTGATCAATGAAGTGGAAGCTTTTGAACCAACGGAAGCAGCCCCACATTTACCAGTGGCACGCGTACTTTGGAAAGTCAAACCGAGTTTCCATGAAGGAGTAGGTGCTTGGATCCGCACAGGTGGCGGACACCATACCGTTGTGTCATTGCACCTTACGACTGAGCAGATCCAAACGTGGGCACGCTTAGTAGATTTAGAAGATATCGTTATCAAATAAATGAAATGATCAAATAAGGGACTTTAGAAAAACTTACATCTAACGACACTTTTTCAAAGAAGTAGAGCGTTATGATGTCATTTCTTAGAGATTCAAGTTAAAGTTAAATAAATACCGTAATGTTATCAACTGATCGAGGTCGATAGCATAGGCGAGCAGTCGAAAGAAGCGACGAAGATGAGTCTGGACACTCTGGTAAAGGCCAGACTCATTTTTTGTTCTTTCGTAGGACTAGCAATGATTGAAGGGGTGTTCGATATGACAAACGTAGACAAACAAATAGAATTTGAACAATTAGATGCTTGGTGGCGGGCTGCAAATTATATTTCTATTGCTCAAATGTATTTAAAAGATAATCCATTATTACGCCGTCCATTAACTAAGGAAGATGTAAAGACACATCCTATTGGGCATTGGGGAACAATTGCTGGGCAAAATTTTGTGTATGCACATTTAAATCGTGTCATCAATAAATACGATTTGGATATGTTTTACATAGAGGGTCCCGGTCATGGTGGACAAGTGATGGTATCTAATTCTTATATTGATGGTAGTTACAGTGAAATCTACCCAGAATTTACAGAAGATGAAGCCGGATTGGCTCATCTATGTCGGGTATTTTCTTATCCTGGCGGGATTGCGTCTCATGCCGCGCCAGAAACACCAGGATCGATCCATGAAGGTGGAGAACTTGGTTATTCCCTTGCTCATGCGACAGGTGCAATCCTTGATCATCCCGATGTGATAGCGGCGACAGTCATAGGCGATGGCGAAGCAGAAACAGGACCATTAGCTGGCGGTTGGTTTTCAAATGTCTTTATCAATCCGGTCAATGACGGTGCGGTGTTACCGATTTTGAATTTGAATGGCGGGAAAATTTCAAATCCGACCATCCTTGCCCGCAAGAGTGATGAGGATCTTCGAAAGTATTTCGAAGGAATGGGCTGGAAACCTTATTTTGTTGAAGGGACAGATCCCGAAGTTGTTCATCACATTCTAGCATCAACACTAGATACAGTAATCGAGGAAATCAAAGAAATCCAAAAAGAAGCAAGACAAGCACCTGCGGAATCAGCCACGATGCCAATATGGCCCGTCATTATTTTTCGGACGCCAAAAGGTTGGACAGGACCAAAGACGTGGGAAAATGAACAAATTGAAGGAACGTTTCGTGCGCATCAGGTCCCGATTCCAGTCGATTCTGAGCATATGGAACACGTCGATCATTTGATTGATTGGTTACAGTCTTATCGCCCGGAAGAGCTATTTGATGAACAAGGAAGAATTAACCAAGAAATCAAAGATCTTTCACCGAAAGGCAATCGCCGGATGTCGACAAACCCAATCACAAATGGCGGAATCGATCCTCAACCGTTAATCATGCCTGATTGGAAAAACTATGCCGTGGATACTACAACACCAGGAGCTGTCGTTGCACAAGATATGATGGTCTTTGGGGAACAAGCGAGAGATGTAATCACGAAGAATCCAACCAATTTTCGGATCTTTGGTCCGGATGAAACAAAATCCAATCGCTTGAATAAAGTATTTGAAGTGACTGATCGACAATGGTTGGAACCTAAAGATGCTTCAGATGAGTGGCAGTCTTCTGTGGGAAGAGTTATTGATGGTCAATTGTCGGAACATCAAGCAGAAGGATTTTTAGAAGGCTATGTTTTGACAGGTCGGCACGGATTCTTTGCTAGTTACGAATCCTTTTTACGTGTCGTTGACTCGATGTTGACGCAACACTTCAAGTGGATGCGTAAAGCCAGTGATCAGCCTTGGCGGAAAAACTATCCTTCATTGAACTTGATTGCAACATCCACTGTTTTTCAACAAGATCATAATGGTTATACCCACCAAGACCCTGGGGTGTTGACCCATTTAGCAGAGAAAAAAGCAGAGTTTATTCGCGAGTACTTGCCTGCAGATGCGAATAGTCTGATGGCTGTGATGGATCGTGCGCTGCAAGAAGAGCAAGTCATCAACTTGATTATTTCAAGTAAACATCCACGTCCGCAATTTTATTCTGCAACAGAAGCAGAAGAACTAGCTAATGAGGGGTTGAAAATCATCGATTGGGCTAGTACGGTTTCAGCGAATGAAGAGCCAGATCTAGTGATCGCAGCAGCAGGCACAGAACCAAACCTTGAAGCACTTGCCGCAGTCTCACTATTGAATCAAGCATTTCCACAACTAAAAATCCGCTTTATCAATGTGGTTGATATCTTGAAGTTAAGACACCCATCTGTTGATCCGAGAGGGCTAAGTGATGAAGTGTTTGACACGTTCTTTACGAAAGACAAACCAATTCTGTTTGCTTTCCATGGCTATGAAGGCATGATCCGGGATATTTTCTTCTTACGACACAATCACCAATTGATGGTCCATGGCTATCGAGAAAATGGTGATATCACCACGCCGTTTGATATGCGCGTCTTTAGTGAACTGGATCGCTTCCACTTAGCGCAACATGCAGCGGTGACTGTCTATGGTGAAGAAGCTTCGACTTTTTCTGAAGAAATGACCCAACAGTTGAAAGAACATCGAGAGTATATTCGGAAAGAAGGTCATGATCTGCCAGTAGTGAAAAACTGGAAATGGTCAGAGTTGACTCGGTGAGAATAGTTAAATGATATAAAGATAACATTAGTCAAACTGATCTTTTGGTTTCTAGTGTTATCTTTTTTTTGGTTACAAAAGAATCAGAGGATCGAGACACGCCAATAAGCATAGATTCAAAGTTGCATAAATAAACAAGTTGAGAGAAATAGATCATTGTGCGCTCGTTTCTTTATTACAATGCATTTTTCCTATACATCCATGAAAAATTGTGTCAAGTTGGCTTCATCATAGATGATGAAAAAACTATAATTATTAGCATAAATAAAATTTTTTATAGGTTTTTATCTTATTAAGTAAGCGCTACCTAATTACATAACGTTATAAGCATAAAAATTCATTTAAAAAATAAAGTGTGTTATTCTTTGTTTAATGAAAGCGATCGTCAAAAAGTTTACATAGTTTTACTTTGAAGTTAGGCTTTTCCTTTATCTATACATAATGGCGTTTGAAGATTTTCAGCTTCTTTTGTATTTAAGTAGAAATAATTGTCATTCAAATGCTGTTTACAAACAGTCCAAGTATAGACATGACTGTTTCACAAGTCTTCTTCATTCAAACGGAAGATAGATAAAGGGGGAAAACCTATGGAGATGCTAAATAACAAAAAAACGAACTCGTGGTTTTTTTGTATGTTATCGTTTATTTTTATCGCTTTTTTAGTTGGAGGCGCTCGCTCTATTTCTTATGCCGATGAAGATCAAAGCCAACAAACAAAGCCATTTGCCCAAAATGAGCACCTTGCCTTTTATCTTGAAGAAACAGATAAAGATGTCAAATTCCACGTAGATAAAAGCTTACCAGAGTCTTTGCAATTCATGATGACTATACTGGACTCGAAGGAAGCGAAAGTCCCTCTTTTCTTAAATGAAGACTCAGTGTCTGAGAACCAGTGGCTAACAGAAGAGCAAGTCACGTCCTTGTCCTTTACCAAACCAATGCAACCCATTCGACTGTTTATTCACTATCAGAGGAATGATGGGGTGGTGAGGGAGCTTACGCCACCAGAAGGACAGTTAGTTCAGATGACTCCACAACAAGCGAATGCTCAATCAACCGTTTCAGAAAGTGAACTGACCGACAAAATGAATAGCAGTAGCAGTACTGTGGAAGAAAATGGAGAGTCTGGAGAGAGTCCAGAGACGGATGAGACACAGCAATCATCCGGTGAATCAAAAATAGCGGAAGAACAGGACACGTCCTCTTCTGACTACCAACCACCCATGGCACGAGCAGCCCAAGCTTTTGCAACAGGGACAGGATCTCAATATGTACCGCCGGGAGCTATCCCTATCAGTGGCGCATTTGCCGCACCAAATGGTGGGGCTGTGGTGTCAAATGTCACGAATACAAATGACAATGGAGGAAAACCATTTTCACAAATTTCTCTTTCAGGTAGTAATAACTGGACGTCGATTTGGTCAAATGACGCATATCGCTTAGATTTCACGAAATCATTTTCACAACGTGTCTATGTCAATTTCGGCACACAACAAGCAGATGGCGTGGCGTTTGTCATGCATAACGATGCAAGAAAAACAACTGCCATTACGAACTCACGGGCGGTAGGTGTCGACGGTCAAAACTTGGGAGTCTACGGAGCGACTGGCGGCTACTATGAGTTATTGGCTCAGAGAACACCAGAAACGACAGCTATTCGTAATTCATTTGCGGTTGAATTTGATCTATTTGCCAATGAAGCAGTAACTGGTAGAGCACGCTATGACGCTCAGATTCCTGCTGGAAGTACGCCACATATGGCGTATACTTTTCCGGGTAACCTAAGCCGAACGTATCAACCAATCAATGCAGTGAATGGTGATTTAGGAGCAAATGATTGGTTCACTTTGACCCTCGCTAATCCCGGACGGATCAAACACAACAGCTTGATCCCACTTAATGGAGCTGTCAGTACCAATGTCCAAGATGGAACATGGTACGAGTTCAATTATAGCTTTAATAGCGCCACACGGAACTTTACCTATTCATTTAGGAATCCTGTCAATGGGGCAAAAACTACTGACACAACGATACCTTGGGGGGATTTGAACTCGGAATTGCAATTAGCGACCAACAACAATCGAGCCTACTGGGGATTTACAGCGGCCAACGGTAGCGTATCAGGACAAGTTCGTTTTGCTTTTACTCAGCCACCGATACCGATAGGCGCGACAGTGACGAGTAATGTATTGGACAACGCCAATACATCGGTGACTGTTCCAAGTACAGATACAAGTAAAAGTAAATATTTGATGAGTGAGCAGCCTGCTAAGATCCAATCAACGATAAAGGTAAATACAGGTGAAGCAGCCTTGAATACTACGAAGTGGACGACGGTGCTTGATGCGAAAGCAATCAATTTGGCAACAAATGCGACAGTCACACCGACGATCACGAAAACGACTGCCGCAGGGGTGACGTCAACGATTGCCCCAGCAAATTTATCAACAGTCGTGACAAATAACGCGACGACTGGCGTGATCACAGTGGTCACGACGATAGCCAATAACGCAATCAATCTCAATCCAGGAGATTCAGCGACACTGAGTTATTCAGCACCAACAAGAACATTGTCAGTCGATGCACTAACTAGTTACGGAAGTTCAGTCTTGGCAAATCCAGTGGGAACGACGCCAAATGATACAACAAACGTCACCTACTATGGCGATACCGTGTATTATTGGGTTCGAAAAACGGATCAATTTACTACTCTGTCATGGGAAAGTGTCAATACGGTGCCCAATTTTAGTGAGACGCTAGATATCTCTGCGAATCGCGATCCTGGATACAAAAAGACATTCTATTGGAAAGATTTAGATGTTGGCGATCGATTGAGTTTCAAAGTGAGAAAGGGAACGACTTATCTGACCGATGTCCCATTTTCTGATGTCACGACAACAGGGGCAACAAGTTTTAATGCAAATACACAATTAGCGATCCCTACAAAATATTTTGATTATGGTGAAAATAAATTTGTCATCGAAGTGTACTCTTCTGGGAAATTGACGAAACCCGAAGAACCGGCAGCGTCATTAAATCTGACGGTCACCTACACTGGAGAATTAAGACTTGAGCAGGCACCAAGTACATTCAAATGGACGAATCGAAAGGTTCGTCAAAGTAAAGGGATCTTGGATCGTGATGCGGGCAATAGCTTAGAATTAAAGGTATGGGATTCGAGAGATCCACGGACAACAAGAAATTGGTCGGTTGGTCTTTCGATCACGAGTGGAACGAACGCACCTTTTTCTTTCGTCTGGAAAACAAGTCCTACGAGTGCTGTTCAAAATTTGGGTAATTCACCAATCAAAGTGTTTGATTCTGCGAGTGTGACACCGACAGGTTATCTTTATACGCTGAATATGAGTGAAAATGCCGGTGTTTTGTTGAATAGCTCGAAACTGTTGCCTGTGGGTGATTATAGCGGACGAGCGACAGCCAATTGGAAGCTATATGACACAGCTACGATCGAATAAGGAGGCGATGAGATGAAGCGAATAACTACCAATCTTTTGTTCCTGCTTAGTGTTGTTTTGTTCACTGGCTTTGTGCGAGTCGCTCCTGCGTTTGCCGACGAGGTGATTGCTTCCGATCAGCAAGAAATCCAGTTTGAATTATATGAAAAAGACGAAGTTGCTCCCACAGATAAGGGTGAAAGTGGAACGAGCAAACCGCAAGCGGAGGGGATGCTTCCGCAAACGGGTAGTTTGTTGTATGGAACGTCTGCATTTCTCGGTACATTGTTGATTGGATTTGTCGGACTGATGTATCGATTAAGGAGGCAGAAGCGATGAAGCCTAAAATCAAATGGTTGCTACTATTTATCTTGCTGCTGATGTTTGTTTCCCCTTCAAAGATCCGAGCGTCTTCTGTGAGTGAAGAGAAAAAATCAGCAGTGAATGTCCAAATCATCGGACCTGCTATTTATTTAAAGAAAGTGATACCACCGACTTTTGATCGCTACCCAGTCCCTGAGACGGACATTGAAGTACCAGCAAAGCAAGATCTAGTGATCGAAGTGGTTGACAATCGTTCTGGAACGAATGGGTGGAAACTCGATTATTCCTTATCTGCTTTTAAAAATCAGCAGGAATATGCAGCAAAACTTTCTATGAAAGACGGACAGTTGACGACAGAACGAACAACCGTCTATCAAGTCAATGATATAGAAAATATCAGTCATGGCGAAACGCAAGAACTCGTCAAAGTCAGTCAAGGAACAAAACAAAACTTTCGATTGATCATCCCGAAAGAAAGTATTAAGTTGAGTGTTCCTGCTAATAGTCCAAGTGGTACCTATAAAGCGATACAGACGGTCAACCTCGTAAATGTGGTTGCCGATGTAGATTAATTGAAAATCAAGGAGGAATAAAAATGAATCATAAAACAAAAACATTGAGTGCAGTATTCGCAGGGTTGATTTTAGTAAATATAGGTGGAGTAGCAGCATTCGCAGCAGAGGTACCAGGACAAACTGGAAGTACACCGACGACTGTGACGATTACCGATGCTACTTCAGGAGATTTAAGACTCGATGCCGTTCCAGCGACTTATGCGTTTGAAACGGAAATCGAAAATGGTACGTATTCACTTAGCACTGGAACGATCGGTACACCAGGAAATATCGTTGTTTCAAATGATAGCATCGCTCAAGCTTGGTCAGTGAGAGCAACTGTTGCGAATAATCAATTGACGCGAGCAGCTGCGCCAGCCACATTTACTGTGAATTCATTCCAAATCAATGGCGCACAATTAGTTGGTACAGGTGCAACTGGAATTGTCGCTCAATCAGCTACTACACCAGATGCCGGAAATAATACCGGTCAAATCACCACTCCGGTAACATCGATCGCGATTGGTTTTACTGATCCGAGCAATGTCTTACAAGTAAATAATGTCTTGAACGGTACGATCAATTATCAATTGTACAATACGGCAAATGCTTCTTAATGGCTGTGCCCGAATTGAGAAGATTGGAGCAATCGCATTCAGCGATTGCTTCAATTCTTTCTATAGGTTTTTGTTCATGATCAAATCTATAGGAAAAACCAAATGAATCGATAAATGAGGTGTAGTGATGCGGAAAATAATTTTAGCCATTTGTTTCATGTTTGCTTTTTGCTTCCCCTTAGTCACCGAGGCAGAGACTGAGAGTGAAGTGGGCTTTCATATCAAAGCAATTATTCCAGAAAATCAAGCCGATAAAAAATTAACTTATTTTGATTTACAACTAGAACCTGGTCAAAAACAAACGATCAAGTTCCTGATAGAAAATACATCGAATGAAGAGTCAACTTATCAGGTTGCAGTCAACCAAGCCTATACGAATGATCAAGGATTTATTGATTATACGCAACCAATGGATGAACCAGATATACCGGACGAATTTCAAATCGACAACATTGCGAAAGTCCCAGAAAGCATCACTTTAGCTGGTGGAAAGTCGCAAGAAGTTAGCGTTGACCTTACAATGCCAGAAAAAGAATTTGATGGACAAATCTTGGCAGCCATCCATGTCATGAAAGTAGGTCAAGCGGAACAAGAGGGACAAATCGTTAATAATTATGGCTATGTCTTAGGATTGAAATTAACGAATAACACGAATGAAGTGCAAAGAAAGGTGGAATTGGCAGGCGTCGAACCAGCCATTTCATTTGGGAAAACAAGTGTGGTAGCAACCTTGAAGAATCCAACGATGGATGCGATCGGTCATTTGAAATATGTAGCTGAGGTGAAAGATGCCACAGAGGAAGTCATAAAAGAAGTATCCTATGATAAAAAGATGCAAATGGCGCCCTTGTCGACGTATCGATTTGCGATCGATTGGGACAATGAGCGACTGGAAGCGGGAGATTATTCCTTGCATTTGACAATCTCAGATGCAAAAGACAACGAGTGGGTATTCGATCGCAAATTTACCATCAGTGAGAGTGATGCGAAAGAAGTGAATAAGGTAGCAATCTCTGAAGTAAATCAACAGTCGATCCCGACGTGGGTCTATGTAGTTGTAGGTGTCTTACTTGGGGTTATCATTCTATTGATCATTTATTTTCTATTCATACGTAAGAAGAAAAAAGAAGAGTAACCAAAAGGGGTTGTGATCCTTATGTTAACACGAGTCTTAGCATAGGGATCACAATCTCTTTCTGTCAGTTAGCGTTTTTTATAGAAATAATAAAGCACACTGATAAAAAAAATCACAGATATTAGAAGGCCGATTTCGTAATATACAAACACCCTCAGAGAATCGTAAAAGTAGTATGCCATGATTTTAGTGATAAAATAAATCACTGGACATGCAGCTAGGAACACCAAGAAAGTGCGCTTAGTTAATTTAAAGAAATAAAAAAATGCTAGCACGGCAATACATAAAGGAAACCAAAATAAAAACTTGCTTAACTGAACCAACATCATTCACTCCTCTATTATCTTCGTAAATAAATAATACCATTTCTGTGTTATTTTTAAAACTATTAATAGTATCATAACAAAATATTTTTTTTGATTTCAAAATAAGAATAAGGAGTTATTATATAGGAAACCTTGATTTATATTAGTTTGTGATAAGCTGATCATGCGAAGTCTTTGTTTTTTAATAACATCTATAAAAATAAAATTAGGTTCCTTTGTTATATATCGACCATTTTTTTAAAATGATTTTAACGAATTTGTATGAATAAACTGTAAAACCATTTCAGTGATCCAAGGACAGTCATGACGGCGCATACTGAATGGTTGGTACCCATTATAGCGATAGATATATTCATTTTTCCAACCTTTTGTTTTAGTCTGCTTCATTTGTAATAAGTCAATCAAAGGTTGTAAAGCCTCTTGATCAAGGTCATTAGTATGAGAAGCAATGTAGATAAGATCGGTCAGGGATAAAACATAGCCTTGTGGAAACATATTTTCTGTAATATGTGCAGAAATGGGCTGTCCATTCGACAAACGTTTGAACCATTGATGTTTTTCCATATATATCACACCATCAGTAATCATTTGTTTTACTTGTGGATCAGATTGATCCACCATTTTTTGATAAGTGATCAATGCACGAACACTTTTTCCGATGCCAATGTAACAAGGAGTTTTTCTTAAGCAACCACCATGTTGGCAAATACCACGTCCTGTCCACGAGATTGTTTGATTACGTTCAAAGAGCTGATAGTTTTTGATCCACGTGAGTGCTCGCTGGGCAGGGAGTGTCTGTCCTAAACCGAGACGAACATAGGTCTCCAGTAACATCGCGTTGTAACAAGGAACGATATCTTCTGCTTTTCCGGTATAAGAAAAACCGTCTGGTGTCGCCACCATTTCTTCTACATATTGGATCAATGACTGGGTAACTGGTAATTGATTTGCATAAGGGATTTCTGCTAAACCGATTAAAGCAAAAATTTTCCCTAGAGTGGATAGATTCTCTTGTTGCTCATATTTTTTGACGATCAGTGATTGCTCAAGATAGAGCATCGGATCTTCAATCGGCTCATTTTGTTGTATTTTCATTTTTAATCGAAAAGCTGTATCCATAAAAGCATCACTCCTTCCATTGCTTATTGTGACTATTTGATAAGGGTTTCATCAATCAAGTATATCATCAAATGGTTGATCAGTAATGGAGAATCCAAAGAATCATAGTTGGAACATTTTAATATTCTTTTTTTTATTTCTTTAAAAAAATATGATACTGGGAGAATTCTAATAATTCAGTGTTCTTTTATAGCAATAATCAATGGCGAATAATTCTAATTTATTGGTGTTAATTTATTTCTATAATAGGAAATAATAAGCACAATAATGATGATAAATGGTGTTATTATTCTTGGTGTAAAGGATGTGGATTGTTATTTCTTTACAAAAAACCGCCAATAAAAGGGGGCTATGAATGGGTGAAGAATCTATTCATAGATAATTGGTGAGCTAAATTTTCTTAGGAGGATGATCTACATTATGAAAAAAAGGAAAACAATGTGTCAATTGATGTTGCTCGGTCTCACTGTGTCAGCAATGATGGTGCCAGTTTCCCATGTGTCAGCTGCAAATCAATCAGTAGAAAAGAGCAAGGAGAATGATTCTATACAGACGAGTCAACTAAATCAGTCTTTACTAGGATCAATCACCTCCGTCCAAGAACAAATCAATAGTTTAGAACAAAAGTATGAGTTAGTCGCTTATGATGCCACTGTCTTGCCCGAAAGAATTGACTCTGCCTCACTCTTAGTGGCTGCAGATGTGAAAGTCGTTGATGAAGAAGGGGAGCCGCTAAGTGGCTTCACACCTTATATCAAAGGAACAACTGTTGAAGAAAAGCCAGGGGAATATCAGATGACCATTGGCTTAAAAGAAGATGCCAGTGTGGAAAACACAGTAAACGTTACAGTTTTAAATGATAAGCAAGAAACAAAATATACGATTTTAGCAGAAGACGTGACCGTACTAGTAGGACAAACTGATACTGATTACATTCTAAAAGTTGCTGGTGCCTATGCACGTAATGAAAAGGGCGAGTTATTTGATGTGATCGTAAAAAGCTCAACCGTTGAAAATCAATTAGGTGAGTATGAAATGACATTAGGGATCAAAGAAGATCCTCGGGTGGAGCGTACGATCAAAGTTACTATCACAGATAAAGAAAGTTACACATTCAGTGCGCAAGATGCTACAGTCATGGTAGGACAAACGGATGATGCTTCAATCATCGCAGCTGCTAATGTCGAGATCACGAATCAGCGTGGTGAAGCAGTGGATGCAAAAGCCGTGATCAAGTCATCGACTGTGCAAGACATCCCAGGAACTTACAAGGCACTGATTGCTGTAGATAAAGATCTAAGTCTTGAAAAAATGATCACTGTCACTGTGATGCAAGAAAATGATGGAGTGACAGGTGTTCACGAATATCAATTTCTCGCTGAGGATGCAACAGTTTATGTTGGTCATACAGATGAACAATCGTTGATAGATGCAAGCGGAGCTTATGCTTTTGATGTAACAACAGGAAAAGTGGCAAGAGTAATCATCAAAGAATCAACGGTGCAAGATACTCCTGGAACCTACGAGGTCATATTTGGGATTGAACAAGATGCTGCTGTTGAAAAAAAGGTGAAGGTGACTGTTCAACAGCTAGAGAACCAACCAAAGTATCGCTTGAATGTGTGGGAAACAAATGTCACTTTGGAAGTTGACCAAACGGATGAGGAAGCGATCCTCTGGGCAAGTGGTGCAGAAGTCGTTGACAAAGATGGTGGTTTATCCTATGAAGCCTATCCAATGATCAAATCGTCAACCGTTGAAAACAAAGCAGGTATCTATGAAGCAACGATTACAGTTGATAAAGACCTTTCAATCGAGCAGAAAATCCAAGTGACAGTCATTGGTGAGGATACAACTGAACCTGAATTGTCCTATGAACTTTACGCCAATGATGGGTTTACTACGATCGAACGTACAGATGATCGTTCAATCATCGAAGCAACGAACGCCTATGCCTATGATAGTCAGGGAAGAGCGATCACTGTTATCGTTAAAGATTCAACAATCAAAGCGGAAGTTGGTGTTTACCAAGTCACTCTAGGGATTAAGCAAAACCCTTCGGTTGAAAAAACAGTCACTGTAACGATTGAAGAAAATGATTCTGAAAATCCTACTTTTGATTATATATTGTTAGCAGACGATGCAGAAGTGATGGTCGGTCAGACCGATGATTATTCCCTTCTTATAGCAACGAACGCGTATGTGTTCAACCAAACGCTAGGAAAACAAGGTACACCGATTATCAAGGCTAGTACAGTGAAAGATACTCCAGGAGAGTATGAAGCGACAATCGGTATCGAACAAGATGACCGTGTAGAAAAAACAGTGAAAATCAAAGTAGTTGGGGAACAACTACCACAACAAGAGTATATTTTAAGCGCAGCGGATGCTGCTGTAACTGTCGGTCAGACCGATGACCAATCAATTTTAGTGGCGGTCGGGGCCACTGTAACGGATTTATCTGGTCAACCAGTAGAAGCGTTACCAGTGATCAAAGCATCGACAGTCAAAGATGAAGTTGGCTACTATGAAGTAACGATTGGTATTGATAAAGGGGATATTGAGAAAACAGTCAAAGTAATCGTTCGTTCTGAAAATTTGACAGAAGGCTATGTGTTTATGGCAGAAGATGCCGTTATTACGGTGGATGAAATAGATGATGCCTCTATCATCAAAGCAACAAATGCACGAACCGTCTATAGTGATGGCAAAGTCGTGAAAGGTGCAGTCATCAAAGAGAACAACGTGTTGCCTATTCCTGGCGAATACGAAGTGGTACTGATGGCGAATCAGTATGGGTTTGGGGAAAAAACAGTCAAAGTAACAGTCGTAGCCGTCAACTGATACGTAGTTGCTAGGAAGTGATCTGTAACGTGCTATGATCCCAAGGCTACTTAGTTCATTGATCATAGCACAAGAGGTGGGAATAGAAGTTTTTAGTCTCAAAAAATAAAGCGACAGCCATGAAAATTGCTTCTTTAAATTTTTGTGGCCGTCGTCTTTTTGTCGAAGATAGTACTTCTGTTCCCACCGTTTATTCGTTTCTAGGGTGGCACACAGTCTTCTTTTTATTTCAGGGAAATGATACACTTGTTAAAAGAACCCAACGATCATCAAAGGAGAAAAAAATGAAAAATCACTGTCTGATTTACCGAGAGTTTGGTTTGCCGCAAGAGGTTGTGCAACTAGAAGAGCAGCCACTCACTTTAAGACAAGGAGAAGTCTTGGTCAAAATGCTGATGGCGCCAATCAATCCTTCTGATTTGATACCAATCCATGGAGCTTATGCGCACCGTATTAGCTTGCCACAAATCGCTGGATATGAAGGTGTCGGGGAAGTAATCCAAGTCACTGATCCTCAGGATGAGCAAATGATAGGACAATACGTCTTACCACTACGAGTAGCAGGAACTTGGCAAACCTATCACATAGTATCAAAGAAAGACCTCATTATTGTCCCGTCTTCGATCGATCGACTGACAGCTGCTCAAATGTACATCAATCCTGTAACTGCTTGGTTGATCTGTACAAAAGAATTGGACCTGAATAAAGGAGATCATGTTTTGCTTAATGCAGGAAATTCCTCCATTAGCAGAATTTTTATCCAATTGAGTAAAATTTTATCATTTAAAGTCATTGTAATTGTTCGACACGAAAAATATAAAGAAGAGTTAACCGAACTAGGAGCAGATTTGGTCGTTGTTTGGGATGAAGAAACAACATTGACTCAAATTTTGGCACATACAAATGCCAAAGGGGTCCGCGCAGCCGTTGATCAAGTTGGAGGGGAAAGTGGTGAGATCCTTGCACGAGCGGTCCAACCTTATGGGAAGTTCATTGCGATCGGGTTGCTATCTGGTCAACAAGTTGATTGGTCATTTCTCCATACGTTGCCGATCCAAGCTAAAGTCTATCATCTAAGGCACTGGGCTGACTCGGTTTCAAATGAAGAATGGCAGAAAGTATTTCAACAATTATTCCGTTTGGTTGAGGAGGGACAATTGAATCTACTAACCACAGCTCCTGTATATCCAATCTCTGACTATCGTCAGGCTTTAGAGGAGGCAGAAAAGAAAAAAAAGAAAATATTTTTAAATTTTGATAGTGTATCAGATAGATGACCGAACAAAAAGAGTAACCTGTGATCAAAAGCAGGTTACTCTTTTTTTATTTCGCGAATAAAGGACAAGTAGCGTTTTTGTTCTATTTATTTTCTAAATAAGCAGGCAAAGACAAATAAGTGATCGTCTCCATTAAAAGACGCCAGTCCGCAATCGTCGGAACATTGGAGATGCGATGAATTTGGCAAGTCTGTTCATCGATCAAATGAAGATCATAATTACAAACTACTAGATCAGCTTGGTAGGTTTCGATCGATTCTTTTGTGACAGCATGTTCAATTTGAAATTCGATCGTTGAACGTTGCATAAAGAGTGTCTCAATTTCATTCAGGATATAATCATCTAAAGATGGCGGTCCTTGGATCGTAAACAAAATACGTAAAGGACGATACGACTGTCTCATCAAAAGCGAAGCATGAAACGTTGTCAACGCAGCTGCGAGATAATCGATATGAACAAAACCAAACAATGGATTATTTTTTAGAAGCGTCAATTTTTCAAGCCATACTTGGTAGATCTCAGAATAACGTGCTTTCATTTGAGTAACCATAGTTGGTGAATGTAATTCGTAAGTATGGCTCATTTTAGAAAGTAAACGCGCATTGACTAAGTAGGCTTCCATTTTTTCTAGTGTCCCGTTTTTGATCATGTGTTCTGGGAAAACAGTCGCTAGAAAACGTTGGATCGCTTCGATGACAGTAGGGTTTTCTTCTCGATAAAATGCATAGGAGCGTCCATCATCTAAATTACTTTGACGTGTGTAGGAAATACAATGAAGTGAGACTAAATATAACCACATCGTTTCATTTAATGAGAGCGTTTCATTTGAGCGTGAAAGATAGTAATCCTGTAATAATGGCTCAAGTGAAGAGAAGCCTTTACTACTTTTGATCAACACTTTGATACTTCGATTCAAGTTGCAAAGTTTTTTACACTTCCACCGCGCTTTTGCAATCGACAGCCATAAAGCGGCACGAAAATGGCTAAAATGTAAAAAGGCGTGATCTCTTTTATGACCTTCGTCAACTAAATACTGAGCATCGATCTCACTATCTGAATCAATGATCGTACTATCGCCAAAACTTGAGTAAAAGGCAAAAAAGCAAAAACGAATATCTTCCTCTCTACCTGACAAAGTCAATGGTCCAGTAGTGATCGTCACGCTGAATTCCTTCAAGATATTATTCATATGACGAATCGTTTTAAAAATTGTACTTCTAGAGACCATCAAGGCATCGGCTAATTCATCGGTTGAGTAGGTCACATTATGAAGTAATAGATCCATGATTTGGTAAGTGATGGTCCTTTTTGCTAATAAGGTGATCATCGAATCGATCGTCATTACTTTTTTGTATTGGAATGATAATAGTCCTTTATGATCAATCTTTAGTGAAACACACTGCTCATTCAACGCTTGATTGATTTCTTCAATGTCTTTTTTGAGTGTAGGCTTTGACTTCTCTAAGTCAAGAGCAAGATCATTGATTGTTAACTGGTTGGTTTTATTTTTATGTACTAAATTTAAAATTTGATATTGTCGTTTAAACTGATTATCAAGTTGTAAGGTGATGGGTAAATTTTCCATTATTCTGGCTTCCAATCTTTATTTTTCTATAGATATGTAAGAAATAGAGTCTCTCTTTAATGTTAAAACACATAGTTAGATAGGCTAAGGGGAAGATGTGCATAGTATAAGTATACAAAAAAAACAAACGTTTTAAATGGAAAATTCATGATAATTTAAAAATAATGTGTTTTAAATCAAGGAGGAATAGTTGGAATTACAGTGTTTTTTATCGAATAATTGTTTTTTAAATAATTTTGTTATTTTTTAAAAGTGAGGAGATTTTGTTTTTCCAATAAAAATTATGCAGAAATTTCCTAGGTGCATAGTGTGATATTTTTTTCTAAATAATAAAAAAAAAGTTTTTGACTATGGGCGCGTGTATTGTAACCAATGACTATTGCTAGAATTACGGAACTTATAGAAATAAGGTAGTGCTTTATTTTTTTTGTTTGAGAAAAAAATAAAAATAAACAAAAAGTAGATTAGTGTTATTATAATCAAAAGATGAAAAAATAATAGTTTTATTACATTGTTATTTAATATCATAGTTTCATCTGGATAAGAAAGGGGTGCATACATTTAATTAGTCAAACATACAACTAGCGGATATCAAAAAAAGTAGGCATGTTCTATTACGAAGAACAGTTGTGTAGGGTATCAATCGTACAATAGAAGATATTAAGTAGAAAACGAAGCACCATAAGTCAGTACATTCAATACATTGAGTATAACTTTCTGCCAAAAAATCAGCAGATTACGTCACGTCAAGTAATACGTGTAGAGTAGGAGGAGGAAATGACTCATTTTTATAAGAAACAAATTTTACATATGATTGTAATTATCTTGCTGCTTTTTTCGTCATTAGGAAATAGTATCAGCGTTATTGCTGAGACGATCAACGAGTCAAGTGTAGAAGAACAGGTAGAAGATATTGGTGAAACACAGGAAACAATAGAAGAAACATTGGTAGAAAGTGAGGAGGCGACTGAGGACGAGAGCGAACCGGTAGAAGCGACGCCAGAAGAAGTGGTGGAAGATGGACCTTTATTAGATAGGGAACCAAGAAATGCGCAGCTATTGAATACGCTAGATAATTTTTGGATCTCTAGATTTTTACAAGGAAATGCCAGTGGAAACCGTACACAGTTTCCAACAACTTTTAGGAATTATTTTTTAAATGACAGCCGAGCGTCCATTGTATGGTCGGGGAGTAATCAGTTAGGTAACCGAACAGGAAATAGTATTGTAGGGCGAATTATGTTGCCTAGGCAGTTTTTATATCGCGACGGAAATAGTTTGTTGTATGCAGGAGTCGATTTTTATGGAATGCCAACAAGAAATCAGTATCAATTTGGAGTGAATACGATTCAACATGGACAAGGAGATTTTCACTTTACTATTCAAGAAACAACACCTTACCAAATAAAAGGTCCAGTTTTATCGCCATCCAATCTGAATGAAGGGACTTTAGCGGATTTTCAAGAATTTACTATACGAGTTGAGCGTATCCGTGATGCTTCTTTTACTAGTCAAAGAGCAAATTCATTTACGGTAGATTTGGATTGGATATTCAATACCTATTTTTATTTTGCAACTATATGGAATCATTCATATTATCCGAACTTTGTAGCAACGGTAAACCAAGCGATCCGTGGCAGTTTTACAGAATTACCCGCTCATACTTTGGCATTTGCTAGAAATCCATCGCAAGGAGCGAGTGCAAATCCATCGGCGCCTGTGACCACACTGGCACAAGGTGCAACAACGACGGTCACCGCTGCAGCCCCAGCGACTGGTTATCAGTTTGCAGGATTTGATGTGAGTGGTACGGGAAGTTCAATCACGAATGTAAATACATCTAATCGAACAGGCACGTTTACCATGGGTTCTCAAAACGCAACAGTTACTGCACGTTACGAACTGAGTAATCGAACCTTAACTTTAGCACGTTCGCCACAGGCTGGAAGTGCAAGTAATCCGACTGCGCCGACGACTAGTCTGGTGGTCGGTGCAACAACGACGGTCACAGCAGGAGCACCGTCTCCTGGCTATCGTTTGGTTGGCTTTAATGTGACAGGAAACGGGACGATTACGAATGTTAATTTAGCAAATCGCACCGCAACCTTCACAATGGGGACTGAAAATGCGACAGTCACAGCGGAGTATGCCTCGACAGTCATTCGCAATGCAGAGGATCTCGGAAAGTTTTTACGTAGCGAGTTTCCTTATGATTCAAATGAACAAACATACACGATCGAACCAGAAACCAATCAGACAATCGATATGTCTGGACAAGGGAACTTTTCAGGTCGTAGTCAATTTTCTGGTAACTTGATCGGGAATGGTACGATTATTAGAAATCTTTCATTAGTATCTCAAAATGCCTCCCTTGGATTGATCCAAACAATCAATGGCAGTAATCTTTCACGAATCGAGAATCTGACCTTAGCTGGCATTTCGCTGAATAATACACGATCATCGTCTAATTCAGCTGGAATCATCGGTCAAGTAGCAAGCGGGAAAACAGTCGAGCTTGAAAATATTACGATCGATGAAAGTAGCCAAATTGCTGCCAATCAACCCGCTGGAAATGCAGGGTTGATTGGAAACAACCAAGGTTCAGTAACGATCAAAAACAGTGAGGTTTCAGGAACCTTACATTCCAACACTGCTAATGGATTGATGGGCGGATTAGTTGGGCAAAACCAAGGACAACTAACGATTGAAAATAGTGTCTCTCGTGTTACTTTTACTGGAGGAGGCTCTTACACCTTAAATATAGGAGGGTTAGTTGGTGAAACCAGTAGTGAGGTCACAATCACTGATTCTAGAAGTGAAAGTCACACCGCAATCAATTCAGCGAGTGGGACATATCGTGGTGGTATGATTGGTCGAGTCACATTCTCAGGGAATGTGATGATCCAACGAAGCATCAATGCTAGTGATATGCGGGGAAATAACAGTATTGTCGGTGGATTTATCGGAAGAATGTCAGGAACTGCTCGAATCGAAGAAAGTTACCATAATGGGCATGTCCAAGGAAGTACAAGTCTAGGAACCGCAGCATTCATCGGCTTGACTGAAGGCGGTGGAGCCCTTGGCATCATGGATAGTTATAGTATTGGTTCTTCCAACGGTAATGGAGTGATCGGAGTCAATCAACTAGCAAGTAATGTTACGTTGAATCAACTCTTTATCGCTGGTTTCACGGGAGGGCAACCAATTACCTCAGATACGACAGGTATCACTGCGACCAATGTTTATTATGATTCCAGTACCACGAATAAAGCAACAACGACAGGTGTAGGGGAAGCGAAAACTACGCTAGAGTTGATCGAATCAACAACCGCTATGTTAGGTTTTGGGAATCGTTGGCGGACCGATTTTTCAGTCGCTCAACGAACGAATAAAACCTACCCTTACCTGAGTTGGCAGACCCAAGGCGCGCAACCGGTAATGTTTTTTGACAGCATCGATCCAATGGTCGATCGTCAAGTAACGGGTAATCAAGTGTCGGTAACATTAGATCTACAAAATGAGCCATTGAAACTATTCAATCCATATAGTTCTGGCTTAGCTGGTGAAGCGACAACAGGAACCTTCACTTTCAATCGTGGATCTATTGCAAGAGTGTCGATTGGTGTCATCAATCAGCAAGGCGTCGTTGGATTTACCGCACGGCGAATGACGGCGACGAGCGCTCGTAATCCAATCGCTGGTAGTGATCATGATCCGGAGATTGAAAAAAATGATTTTCTTGAAGGCGAAACGACACAGATCAAAGCAGCTGCACCTAACCAAGGGTATCGTTTTGTTGGATTCAGTGTAACTGGTGCGGGGAGTTCAGTTTCCAACATCGATTTGAACGCACGAACAGCGACAGTAACGATTGGAACTGAAAACACGGTCATCACAGCAGAATACGCCTCAACGATTATCCGTAATGCCGATGATCTCGGAAAGTTTTTACGAAGTGAGTCTCCTTATGATGCAAACGACCAGACTTACACGATCGAACCAGAAACAAATCAAACGATCGACATGTCAGGAGAAGGTGATTTTTCAGGACGTAGTCAATTTTCTGGTCATCTGATCGGAAATGGCACGATCATCAAAAATCTTTCATTAGTATCTCAAAATGCCTCCCTTGGATTGATCCAAACAATCAATGGCAGTAATCTTTCACGAATCGAGAATCTGACCTTAGCTGGTATCTCGCTGAATAATACACGATCATCGTCTAATTCAGCTGGAATCATCGGTCAAGTAGCAAGCGGTAAGTCAGTGGAGCTTGAAAATATCACGATCGATGAGAGTAGCCGAATCTTAGCGAATCAACCGAATGGAAGTGCAGGGTTGATTGGGAATAATATGGGTTCAGTAGTGGTCAAAAACAGTGAGGTTTCAGGAACGTTACACTCCAACACAGCTAATGGACTAATGGGTGGACTTGTTGGTAAAAATGACGGTCCATTGACCATTGAGAGTAGTCTTTCTCGAGTTACTTTTACTGGTGGTGGTTCATATACATTAAATATCGGTGGACTAGTGGGCGAAACCAGTAGTGAGGTAATAATCACTGATTCTGTAAGTGAAAGCCAAACAGCAATCAATTCATTGAGCGGAACATATCGAGGTGGAATGATTGGTCGAGTGACCTTCTCAGGAGATGTCACGATCCAACGAAGTATCAATGCCGGTGATATGCGAGGAAATAACAGTAATGTGGGCGGATTTATCGGAAGGATGTCAGGAACTGCTAAAATCGAGGAAAGCTATCACAATGGACATGTCCAAGGAAGTACAAGTCTAGGAACTGCTGGGTTCATTGGTATGACCGAAGGCAATGGCGCACTCAGTGTCGTGGATAGTTATAGCATTGGCTCCTCCAATGGCAATGGTGTGATCGGGATCAATCAATTAACGGATCGAGTGACACTCAGCCAACTATTTGTTGCAGGTTTTACAGGGGTACAGCCAATTACCTCAGATACGACAGGTATTACTGCGACCAATGTTTATTATGATTCCAGTACCACGAATAAAGCAACAACGACAGGTGTAGGGGAAGCGAAAACTACGCTAGAGTTGATCGAATCAACAACCGCTATGTTAGGTTTTGGGAATCGTTGGCGGACCGATTTTTCAGTCGCTCAACGAACGAATAAAACCTATCCGTATCTCAGTTGGCAGACGCAAAATACGCAACCATCGATGTTTTTTGATAGCATCGATCCAATGGTCGATCGTCAAGTGACGGGCAATCAAGTGGCGGTCACGTTAGATCTACAAAACGAGCCTTTAAAACTATTTAATCCATACAGCTCTGGCTTAGCTGGTGAAGCGACAGCAGGAACCTTCACTTTCAATCGTGGATCTGTTGCAAGAGTATCGATTGGTGTCATCAATCAACAAGGAGTGGTTGGATTTACCGCACGGCGAATGAGTTTGACACTGGTCCGTGATCCCTTGGCAGGAAGTGCAGCTGATCCAAACGCTGACCGAACGAATTTTATCGAAGGGGAAACCACAACGATTCAGGCGGCTGAAGCAAATGCAGGGTATCGCTTTGTTGGATTTAGCGTGACTGGCACAGGGAGTACGGTGACAAGATTTGATCAGGAAAATCGAACGGCTACTTTCACGATGGGGACAGAAGATGCAACAGTGACGGCAAATTATGTACAAACGGTCATACGAACGGCAGAAGATCTAAGTCGCTTTCTGAATAGTCAAGCGCCTTTTGATAAAGATGATGAAAACTATTCGATTGAACCAGAAGATGGAATAGCAATCGATATGGCAAATGCAGGTACTTTTTCTGGTAGACAAGTATATGGAGCGAAATTGATCGGTAATCATGCAGTCATCAAGAATTTGACGTTGACTAGTGGAGAAATAGACTTAGCATTTATTCGCTCAGTCGGAAACGATCCTTTACGAATCGAGAATCTAACATTTGAAAATTTACGAGTGACGAATACTAGAGGTCAGTCATTTACCAACTATACTGCAGGAGTGATTGCCGTAATCAGCGCAGGAAGTATTGTTGAACTTGAGAATATCAGAATGGACAGTAGCAGTAGTATTCTTTCAAACCAGTCGAATGGGAGCGGGGCTTTCGTTGGAAACAACAGTGGACAACTAACGATTACGAATGGCCAAGTCTCAAGTAATCTTCACTCGAATACTTCAAACGGTTTACTAGGTGGTCTCGTTGGTCGCACGACAGGAGTGCTTACCATGAGTCATTCTAGTTCAAAAGTGAATTTTACTGGTGGTAATAATTACTCCTTGAATCTAGGAGGATTGATCGGTGAAGTATCTGGTACAGTAACGATCACCGATACGCATAGCGAGACTCGCTCAACGGTCAATTCTTCAATATCTAGCTATCGTGGAGGGTTGATTGGCTTTGTTACAGAAAATGGTCAAGTACACATTGAACGAAGTATCAATTCGAGTGATCTTCGAAGTGGAAATAGTTATGCTGGTGGATTTATTGGTCGTTTAGCAGGAAATGTGACGATTAATGAGAGTTATCACAGTGGCTATATTCTTGGAAATGTTGCTAATGGTTCTGGTGGATTTATTGGTAGGATTGAAGACAGTGGTCAGTTAGTGATGACCGATAATTATGGTGTTGGTTCATCAAATGGACAAGGAGTGATCGGAGCGATAAGTGCAACTGCAACCGCACAGCTCACGAATTTATTCGTCGCAGGATTTACTGCTGGAGAACCGATTTCGAATACTACCACAGGAATTACAGCAAACAATGTTTATTTTGATGCAAGCACTACAAGAAAAACGACGACAAGTGGTGTGGGTGAAGCGCGTAGCACTACAGGATTGATCGATGCAACCATAACGGAGCTTGGGTTTGGTGAAAAGTGGTTCACAAGTTTTGCTTTGGGGAGCAGTGCCAATCGAACATACCCATACTTGAGGTGGCAGACGAATGGGGCACAAACTTCCGAGTTCTTCAACTCGATCCAACCAGAAGTAGATACAGCTGTTTCAACAAACCAAGTAACAGTAACTTTAGATCTTACAGGACACCCTGTTCGCTTATTCAATCCATATCAAGCGGACTTGGCAGGAGAGGTCACAACAGGTACATTCCAGATCAATCGGAATAATGCCGAGCGTTTTTCAATCGGGGTCATCAATGAACAAGGCATCATTGGCTTTACTGGTATCGGAAATTACACAGATATCCAGCCGAATAGCCAAGTCTTGAACTATGGATATGGAGAAACGGATTATCAGGCAAAAGACTTTGTCAAAGTCTTCAAAGATCAAACTGAAACAGATGATTATGACGCGCGTTTTGTAAGTTTCCCAGATTCACTGAATGGTCAATCTGCACGTGTAGAGGTTTCAAAAAATGGCACAGTATTGGCTACGATCGATGTACCAGTCACTTATCAGTTTGGTCATTCGTTAAATGTAAGAGGAATTAGTTTTCAAGGAACAGACCTACGAGCAGCAACTTTAAGCTTGAACAGTGATCAAACGCAAATTGTTGCGACCTATAATAGTGCATTAGCTGGAACTTCGGTTCATTCCTATTTTGGAAATGATATGTACTATCAAATCAGGCACTATAACCAAGTAACTGTTTCTAATGGTCCAATGAATGCACAAACGCCAGATTTCGATTTTTCTGTTAATGGTAATCAAAGGTTGGATACCTTGAATGGTTTCGGAACAAATCGAAGACTATCAGTGGCGAAAGGCGATATCGTAGAAATTTTCCATGCGGAAGCCAATGGCAGACTGGACAATATCAAAGATAATGTGGTGCAACCAAGGATATCGGATAATCGAAGCCGTTATCAAATCACTGCGAATGGATTTGAACGAATAAACATCGATCGTTTAAATCCAAGTGAACAAAAAACAGTGTTAGGAATGTCTCGTGAAGATATGGATCGTCAAATTGGACGATATTTAGATATCAGTCAATATCCTACCTTGAAAATTGAAGGTTTCACTCAATATCCCGATACGTCCAAAGAAGGAACGACGACTGGCAAGATCGTTGTCAGCGAGTCATTGGTTAATGGTGAAAAAGCCACATGGGAATATACCGTTCCTTTTGTGGTGGAAAGTGATCCAACGATCCATGTAACGTTACCAGTCCGAATGGCTTTTGACGTCTTAGACGATCAAGTGACTAGTGATGATTATCAGGTGATCAATCATTCGACAACGACAGAATTGACAGTTTCCTTCCATACCAAAAACGATGTGGAGTTAGCAAGTACTTCGAATATTGTCTTTTTAGATTCATCGGAACAAGAAGCGACGAGCGAATCAATGTTTTTATATTTGCAACGAATCGGTGCGACGCCATCTGACAAGCCGTTAGTTGGACAAGCAAGTACTTTTGCCGGTGCACAATGGACCGAATCAGTGCCATCAGATTCCCAAATGTCACTTGGTTTTACAGGGAAATATTTTGGTGATCCCACACAAAATAATAAAGTAACAGGCAAGTTGAGTTTACACTTTGCTGCGAAGATAAATTGAACACACACAAGAAGGTGAACATGATCACACAGGAAACACAGAAAATAACTGAAAAAAATGAACAACAAAAGAAAAAAAGATTACTGGCGCTTCTTTTATTATTGCTTACGATCGTTGCGATTGGTTGGTATTGGTATGTCAATAACCAACCAACGCAGATTTTGTCGGACGATTTTCCGGAGATCAAACATGCGGAAAAAATGACAGGCGACCAATTGAAAAAATATGCCAATCAAGCGGTAGATGATAGTAATGTAACTATCAATGTGTATCCAGAAGTCAGTGTCAATGCGGATGGAAAAACGGGCAATATCTGGATCCAAAACTTGCCGACCAATCGTTATGGGCAACAAGCAATATTGTCCATGAAGGATTCTAAAGAAACATTATATGAAACAGGCTTATTGGAGCCTGGATATGAAGTAACTGAATTGACATTGGCAAAAGAGTTAACGACAGGCACGCATCCAGGAGTAGTAGAATTAGAGTTTTATGATTTAGAAAATAAAAAGCTTATGGGTAAAACGACGGTTGACGTGACCATCAATGTCAATCAATAAAAACGGAATAAAGCAATCATGCTTTAGGATATAAAGACATAAATAAAGGAGAAAACAAAATGAAAGTAAAAAATATTCTAGCAACAGGTTTGATGTTCGGCACGATTTTAGCAGCAGGGGCCAGTGTTCAAGCTGATGTGATCATCAATGGGGATGACCAGACGATTGATAATTCATTAGGTGGATCGATCGATAAGACGGCAGATGTGGCAATCGATGGAACTTTAGGATTTGACAACACAGATCCGGAGGCACCGGAACCAGGCAATCCAGATAAATGGTTGAATGTGACGTTACCTTTAAAAGCGGTCTTCTTCACTGAACCAGAAGACTATAAGACAATTCTAGGTGGAGAGCATAAGATCACCAATCATTCCGGTCGTCCAGTAAAAATCAGTCTAGGAAATTACACAGTTTCTTCTGGAGATATCTCAGCAATCGATCGGTTAACATTGGTTGGTAGTTTAGGAGCCAGCAATCTTTTGATTGAAAATGGTTCGGTAAATACAACCATATCAGAAGACTTTATGACTTTAGCTTCACCGAATGCACGTCCTGGTGATTTAACAGGAGCTAGTACAGCGACGTTTACTTTTGAAGGAGATGTTGATACTGATGTTCTTGATTTTCCAACGGATAAAGGATCAATCTCAATTGCAAGTACGTTGACACTGAATATTGAAGCGCTAGATGAAGCTGGAGATCCGTATCCATAGTTCAAATCGTGAGGTGATTGGATGAAACAAAAAAAACAAACAATTCTTTGTTTGTTCATGGTTTTAGGTCTATTGATCATTGGATTGCCACAAACGCACATAGAAGCTAGTTCTAATAACATTGAAGTCACTGGAGAACTAAAGTTTGACTCAAATGGGACACAAGAAACAAGCCCTACGAAGCCGGATACCGGTGATCCGAAAGAATCAGTGACTCCAAGCGCACCGCCTAAAAAAAACGTTTTACCACCATTGGGAGAACAAATACAAGTATTGTACGTTTTGACAGGCGTGATTTTGATTTTGATCGTTCTTGTTAGTTATCAAATTATTCGTGACAAGCGACGAAATCCAAAAAAAATGAGTGAAATCATTGTGAACTATTCATCGAAGGAATAAATAAAAACCGTAGATTGAAGGATCTACGGTTTTTTTTATAAAAAAATAGCTTTAAAACAGTATGATCAACATTTTCGCTAATTAGAATTATTTGTTAAAAAAATCACTTGACTTAGAGTTCGGTTCAAGGTGTATGATTAAGCAGAAATAAAGGAGGGAAATCTATGTTATTAAAACAAATAAAAGGTCCTCAAGATCTGAAACAAATGACGCAAGAAAAGCTTCAACAAGTGGTAGAGGAAGCACGTGCCGCGTTATTAGAAAAAATCAGCCAATACGGTGGGCATAATGGCCCCAACCTAGGTGTTGTTGAAATGACGGTGGCGCTACATTATGTGTTCGATTCACCAAAGGATCAATTTGTTTTTGATGTCTCACACCAAACCTATGTGCATAAAATGTTGACAGGAAGAGCACAAGCGTTTTTAGACCAAGCGCATTATCAGGAAGTCTCGGGTTACACGAACCCATTAGAAAGCGAACATGATCTCTTCACGATCGGGCATACATCGACTTCATTGTCTTTAGCAAATGGTCTAGCTAAGGCGAGAGATTTGAAAAACGAAACAAATAATGTCATTGCAGTGATTGGCGATGGGTCTTTATCAGGTGGTTTAGCCTATGAAGGTTTGAACAATATTTCTGAACTAGGTACGAATACGATCATTATCGTCAATGATAATGACCAGTCGATCGCAGAAAATCATGGGGGACTTTACAAAAATCTCAAAGAGCTAAGGGAAACGAATGGTCAGGCCACGAACAATTTCTTTAAAGCCTTAGGACTTGATTATCGTTATCTTGATGCAGGCAATGATTTAGCTGCTTTGATCGAGTTATTCGAAGAAGTAAAAGATCAAAAAGAGCCGGTTGTATTGCATATCCATACCGTTAAAGGAAAAGGGTTCTCCTTTGCAGAAGAAAATCGCGAAAAGTTCCATGCGGGAGGGCCGTTTAGTCTCGAAACAGGCGAGTATCTGCGATCGAAAGGGGTAGAAACCTACAGCAGCCTAACAACAGACTTCTTATTGCATAAAATGGAGGAAGATCCGACAGTTGTGGCAGTAAATGCAGGCACACCGATGATTTTATTTTCACCGGAACAGCGTCAACAAGTCGGCGCACAATTTGTTGACGTAGGGATTGCCGAAGAACATGCGGCGACGATGACTGCTGGATTAGCCAAAGGCGGGGTAAAACCTATATGGGCAGTCCATTCACCGTTTTTACAAAGAAGTTACGATCAAATCTCTCATGACTTAGCATTGAATCGTTTATCGGGTACGATCCTCGTGACACTTGCTTCTGTAAATGGAATGAATGATGAAAGTCATTTAGGGATCTTTGATATTCCATTTTTGAGTCATATCCCAAATCTAGTATACTTAGCACCGACAACTAAAGAAGAATACTTAGCGATGCTTGAATGGTCGATTGATCAAACGGATCGATTAGTGGCAATCCGCGTACCAATCGGCCCAATCACTTCTTCTGGTGAAGTAGATCGAACAGATTACAGTCAATTATATAAGAACAAAGTCATCCAAAAAGGCGAAAAAGTAGCAATCATGGGTGTAGGTAATTTTTATGGTTTGGCAGAAGAAGTGGCTGTTGAATTGAAGAAAGCTCTCCAACTAACGGCTACGGTGATTAATCCAGCGTTCATCTCTGGTTTAGATACTGAATTGCTGGATGAACTTAAAGAAACGCACGATGTAGTTGTCACACTTGAAGATGGTATCTTGGAAGGCGGCTACGGTCAAATGGTCGCTGGCTATTTAGGAGATGCAGCGATCCGTGTGCAAACTTACGGCTTAGATAAAGCCTTTCATGATCGCTATGAAACAACGGAACTATTAGCGGAAAATGGTTTGACAGTAGAGAATATCGTGAAAAATATTGAAGAAACGCTCGCCGATCAACGTTAGTCAAGTCGAAGAAGTGCTGATTTTCGGAGAGAGATTTAGAACTAGGCGAGCTTACGCTTGAATCAAATTTACATCAAGTTTATAAATAAAATAATTGAACAAGTAATTACTGAAACAGTGGGTTGCTTTCAATGCTGAGGATATCGCATTGAGGCAAGCCACTGTTTTTTTATAGAAATATTTATCTGAAAATCATTAGAAAATTTACACAAAAAATATATATTCCTACAAAGAATTTACTTAAAGTTAATCAGAAGTAAAAAGTGATTTTCTACAATTAGCAGTATAGAAAGAACAAAGGAGTGAAAGCATGTTAAAGCTAGATGGTATTAGTAAGACATTTAATCATCATGAAGTTTTAAAAGAAATCAATGTATCGATCGATAAAGGTGAGATCGTTTCAATACTCGGTGCTTCGGGTTCAGGAAAAACAACTTTATTGAATATTATCCTTGGATTGGAGCAACCAACAAACGGTCAACTACTTTATGATGGCGAAGATATCACAAAACAGGTCATGGAAAAACGACCATTTAATATTGTCTTTCAAGACTATGCTTTATTCCCTAACCTAAGTGCTTATGAAAATTTGGTCTACGGGTTGCGAAAACAAAAAAATATCACTTCTAAAGAAGAATTACAAGAGTTGATCGATCTATTGGATTTGAATGATCATTTGGATAAACGCATCCACCAATTATCTGGCGGGCAAAAACAACGGGTGGCATTAGGTCGGACTCTGGTGATGAAACCCCAAGTATTGTTACTTGATGAGCCATTAAGTGCATTGGACGGTGTCATCAAAGAATCGATCAAAGAACGTATCCAATTGATTGCTAAAAAACTGAACTTAACGACGATCATCGTCACACATGATCCAGAAGAGGCATTGACCCTTTCTGATAAAATCATGGTTTTGAAAGATGGTCGGATCGCACAATACAGTACACCGAAAGATATCGTGACAAATACGATGGAACCCTTTGTGCAGGCATTTATTGTCGATCAGCTAAAAATCAAACGACGCAATATTGAACGGATCTTTACTCAAGCAACCGGCGTAGTTCATGAAAAAGTGGTTCGCTTCTCATGAGAAGGATGAAAATAGAAACGCTATTGCCAACGATTATCTTATTTGGTTTTGTCCTCGTATTGTTTTATCCATTAGCGAATGTTTTGAAAGAAGCGTTGACTGTTGAAGGCAGCTTTTCCTTTGAGCTGTTCCGAGAACTAGCAAGGGACTTCGATTGGCTAAATGCGTTAAGTAATAGTTTGCTCATTGCTGGGATCACAGCAATTTTTGCGACCTTCTTTGGCTTTTGGTTTGCTTACGGGATGCACTTTACGAATCTACCTAAAGGATTCAAGTGGATGATTGAGAAATGCTTTATATTGCCAATGTTATTACCGACCATCACATACGGCTTTGTGTTGATCTATTCTTTTGGTCGTCAAGGATTATGGACGCGTTTGTTCGGTCAAGAGTTGTTTTCGATCTATGGAAAATCAGGTGTGATCTTAGGGTTACTGATCTATACGATCCCAGTGACTTTCTTGTTGATGAATGACGCCATGAATTATTTGGATAAACGCTATTTGACGGTATCCAGATTGATGGGAGACGGATTTTTTAGAGGATTGAAAATCACGATCCTGCAACCGTTGGGCAAAACATTTGGTGTTGCTTTCGTCCAAGCCTTTTTCATGGGGTTTACTGATTTTGGTATACCTGTAGCGGTAGGTGGTCGAGAACCCTTTATCACGACTTTATTGTATGAGTATTTTATGGGGTCGATTCCAGACTTTAATCGCGGAGCCGTCATTGCACTGATCATGTTAGTTCCTTCGATCATTAGTGTTCTGTTTTTGCGTAAGATCCAAAAAAATGATCATGCAACCCCCGGGACAAATACGTCAGTAAAAAGCAACCCTGTCAGAGATTTTTTCTTTGGTGTAGGACTGACAGTTGGTGGCCTGTTTATTGTAGGAGTCTTCCTCGTGATGTTCCTTCTTCCTTTTGTCGAAGGGTGGCCCTTTGATATGACTTTTACCACACGCCATATCGAAGCGTTCCTACAAACGTCTGATTTAAGAAGAACGTTGAATACAGGGATTTTCGTTGCCCTATGGACGGCGCTGTTTGGAACAGTAATTGCTTATTTGGCAGCAATTTTCACCGCTAGATCCACAAAACAAAGCGTGATCACAAAAACGATCGATAGTCTCGCTTCTGTCACGAACTCGATTCCAGGTATGGTTTTAGGGATTGCCTATTTGCTGGTGTTTAGCGGAACGACTCTTCAAAGTACGATCAGTATTTTGGTGATTGCCAACATGGTGCATTATTTTGCAACTCCTTATCAGTTAGCGAAAAGTGCCTTATTAAAAATGAATCCCAACTGGGAAAATACAGCGAAGATGATGGGGGATAGTTGGCTTGATACAGTGATTCGAATCATTCTTCCAAATTCAAAGCGGACGATCGTTGAGATGGCTTGTTATTATTTTACAAATTCGATGGTTACGATCAGTGCAGTGGTGTTTCTGACAAGTGCCCGAACGATGGTGATCACGACCAAAATCAAAGAATTACAGCATTTCGGCAGATTCACAGAAATCTTTATCCTATCTATCTTATTATTATTGATCAATTTAACCGCAAGAATACTTGCACAATTTATCATGAGGAGATTTGAAGCAAATGAAAAAACTAGTTCAAAAAGGGTTCATTTATCTGTCATTCGTCAGCGCTTTAGGAATTTTAGGGGCGTGTAGTACGTCAAATGCAAGTGAGAATGCCAATGACAACAATGAAAAAGTCATCATCTACACCAACGCAGATGAAGAGCCGGTTCAAATCATCAAAGATGTCCTTGATTCGAATGGTTTTGAAAACCAATACTTGCTGCAATCCTTCGGTACTTCGGAATTGAGTGGTAAACTTTGGGCAGAAGGCACAGATATTGAAGCGGATTTAGTGACAATGAGTACGTTCTATTTGGATGGTGTTCAAGAAAATGAACCGATATTCAAAGAATTGGCGTTAGAAGTCCAACCGATGGATGATCTGCCAAACTACCAAGCACCGATGACGACACAAGAAGGTGTCATTTTCTACAATACTCAAGCACTGAAAGAAGCGGAGTTGCCTGTACCGAAGAGTTTAGCTGATTTAGCTGATCCAATCTACGAAGGGCAACTAGCGATTTCTGATATCAACCATTCCTCAACAGCTTGGTTATTGTTCCAAGGATTGATTGATCAATATGGAGAGACAAAAGCGCAAGCGATTTTAGCCGATATTTATGACAATGCAGGCGACCATATTGAAGCGTCTGGTTCGGGTCCGTTGAAAAAAGTCCGCGTCGGTGAAGTGGCGTTGGGTTTTGGGTTACGTCATCAAGCAATCAAAGATAAAAATGAAGGATTGCCAATCGATTTTGTAGAACCAAGTGAAGGAACATACGCTTTAACAGAATCACTCGCGGTGATCGATAAAGGAGAAGCGACGAATCCTTTAGCCGAAAAAATGCTGAATGTGATCCTTAAAGAAGGTCGGGCAGATTTATTACAATTCTACCCAAGTAAACTTTATGAAACAGATGATCTATCGGGGGTTGAAACCGCAAAAAATCAAAAAGTCTTTCCGGAAGCATTAACCCCAGATCTACTAAAAAAACATGCCAGTCTAGTTGAATAGGAGAAAGAAAATGAGTGGAAAAACAAAGGTGATTGAACAGTATGAAAAAGAAATCAATCACAGTAAAATCAATTATAAATTATTGACACCAGGTCCTCTGACCACGAGTCGTACAGTGAAAGAAGCAATGCTTGTCGATCATTGTACATGGGATGATGATTTTAAAGTCATCACCCAGGCGATTCGTCAACGATTGCTTGATCTTGCTGGTGTCTCCAATGAGGCTTATACAGCTGTTTTGATGCAAGGAAGTGGCAGCTTTGCGGTTGAATCTGTGTTAAGTTCAGTTGTTGGCTCGACAGACCGCTTACTGATCTGTACAAATGGTGCTTATGGCCAACGGATGGTTCAAATGGCTGAATACCACGGCATTGATCATGTGATTTATCAAGTGGCTGAAAATGAAATACCACAAGCTGAAAAAATCGAGGAACTATTAGTGTTACATCCTGATATTACTGCACTTGCAATGATCCACAGTGAAACGACTTCTGGTATTTTGAATCCTTTAGAAGAGATTTCAGCAGTGACAAAGAAACACAAATTGTGTTTTATCGTTGATGCAATGTCAAGCTTTGGTGGCATTCCGATCCCTGTTGGAGAGTTAGGAATCGATTTTCTTGTTTCGAGTGCAAATAAATGTATCCAAGGAGTGCCTGGATTTGGCTTTGTGATTTGTCAAAAAGAGCTACTAAAAAAAAGTGCCGGACAAGCACGCACGTTGAGTATGGATCTTTATGATCAATTTCGTGTGATGGACATTGATGGGAAGTGGCGTTTCACTTCGCCAACACATACTGTATTAGCGTTTTGGCAAGCGCTAGAAGAGTTGGCGGATGAAGGTGGTATCGATGCTCGCTATGACAGGTATCAGATGAACAATGAGCGTTTGCGTGAACGAATGGCGGAAATTGGGTTTGAAGCCTATGTTAGTGAGAATCAAGGACCTTTCATCACGTCATTCAAATATCCCGAGAGCATCCAATTCGAATTCCAAGCATTTTATGACTATTTAAAAGCACATGGCTACGCAATCTATCCTGGAAAAATCAGTGATACTGATTGCTTCCGGATTGGGAATATTGGTGAGATCTATCTGGAAGATATTGAAAAAGTAGCTGGGTTGATCCAGCAATATATGGAGGAACAAAAGTATGATTAATGTTGTCATCTTAGATTGGGCAGGAACAGCAGTCGATTTTGGTTGTATGGCACCGGTGGCGGCGTTTCGCGAAGCCTTTGAACATCAAGGGATCACTGTGACTGAACGAGAAATCAGAGAGCCGATGGGAATGAAAAAAATCGAGCATATCCAAATGATGCTAGAAATGCCTCGTATTGCTGAAAGTTGGTTAGAAACTCACGGACGTCAGCCTGAAACTACTGATATCGAGGCAATCTATGAAACATTTGAAGAAGTATTATTCCAACAATTGGCAAATCATGCAGAAGTGAAACCAGGTGTACTTGACACAGTCGCGACTTTACGTAAGCGTGGAATCAAAATCGGTAGTACGACAGGTTATACGAGTGAAATGATGGCGATCATTGTTGCGAAGGCGAAAGAACAAGGGTATCAACCAGATCACATCGTCACGCCAGATGAAGTAGACGGCAAAGGGCGTCCCTCCCCAGAGATGTTATTAACGAACTTGAACTATTTTAAACAGGAAAATAGACAAGAAGTGTTAAAACTGGGAGATACGATTTCCGATATACTCGAAGGGAAGAATGCAGGAGTTCTTTCTGTGGGCGTAATTGAAGGAAGTTCACAAGCTGGTTATTCCTTTGACACGTATCAGCAATTGTCAGCTGCTGAAAAAGAAAAACTTTTTGAACGGGTGCGTCAAGAATTTTTAGAAGCTGGTGCAGATCTTGTGATCGATCGGTTTTCTGATTTGCCAAGACTCATAGAAATGATTGAAGAGAAGCAAGCTGTTATGAATTGATTCGTCCCACCATCAAGAGGTCTGCACAGAAGTGCTTAACCTCGAGCAATAAGGTGTCATCCACAAGAATTGTTCTTCAAATTTTTGTGGATGACACCTTTTTTTCGAAGAAGTTCCTTCTGTTTTTGCCGTTCATTCAGTTTTAAGTGGTGCGAGAGGGTGAATGCCCCACTTTTTTATGAAAAAACAGCAGAATGTTGCAAAAAAATGCAAAATAGCGTATCTTAGATAAAAGGAGTGAGCATCATGTTAAAGGAAGAACGCATCCAGCGTATCAAAACAATGATTGATCAAGAAAAAAGTGCTTCGATCGAAGATTTAGCAGATCGCTTAGATGTGTCGAAAGATACGATTCGCCGCGACTTGATCCAGTTAGAAAAACAGCGCCAAATCAAACGGACCCATGGCGGTGCTTTAGCAATTCAAAAAGAAGCAACGATCTTTGATTATGAACAACGGTCAACGATCCTAAATGATGTGAAAAAACAAATGGCTGAGCAGGCGCTTGAAATAATGGAAGATCCTTCCTCGATCATCTTTGATTCTTCGACCACGGTGGAAGCAGTGATCAGAGAACTACCGGACAAAAAAATCCATGCGGTCACCAATTCTTTATCTCACGCTTTATTATTAGCTAATTATCCGAAAACAGCTATTTCATTATTGCCCGGTAGATTACACAAAGAACAGTTGTTTTTATTTGGAACGGAAACAGTGGAGCAGTTGAAAAATTATCAAGCAGACTATACGCTACTTGGCGTTTTTGCATTGTCAAATGAGGGTCTGTTCATCCATACGGAGGAAGAAGGCTTAGTGAAACGCCAGATGATCCAACAAGGACGCAGGGTGATCGCACTAGCGGATCATACAAAACTAGATAAAACTGGTTTTTATAAAGTTTGCGACTTATCAGCGATTGACTATTTGATCACGGATCAAAAGCCTCCAAAAGCATTAGCCAAAGCACTGACTGAGAACCACGTAGAACTCATAGAAGCGAGGAAGAATGAATGAAAAAAGAAAACATCCAGTTAACAACTATACCAAAACCAGCGATTTTTCCAGATGTTCCCCCTGTTTTTTTGACAGAGGACACGATCACCGAACGAATCAACAAAACGATCGAACGCATGAAAGCCGAAGCGATCGAACTGTTGGTTATATATGCAGATAAAGAGCATGGTGGTAATTTTGAATATTTTACAGGCTTTATCCCGCGATTTGAAGAAGGATTATTGGTGTTAGATCAAACAGGCAAATTCACGATGATCCTTGGGAATGAGAATCTAAAAATGAATGCACATGCGCGGATCACTGCTGATTTGATCCATTATCCAGCATTTTCTTTACCGAATCAACCAATGGACCATGAACAAAATCTGTCAACTATTTTTGCATCATTAGAGGTAGCAGATAGAAAGAAAATCGGTTTAGTCGGTTGGAAGTTGTTTACGTCTACGACACAAGACAATAGCCAATTGTTCGATGTACCATTTTTTATCGTAGATGCGCTAAAACAAGCAACCACTGCGGAAACGGCTATCGTCAATGGCACTCATCTATTGATTGGTGAGGAAGGGGCGCGTGTCACGAACAATGCAAATGAAATCGCACACTACGAATATGGGGCAAATCTTGCTTCGTCTTGCATGCTACGTGCATTAGATGCCATTGAACCTGGTGTGAAAGAATCCGAGATCGGAGAGTTATTGTACGGACAAGGACAAGCGAATACAGTGATCACGATTGCTGCAACTGGACGCCGTTTTGAATTTGCGAATCTTTATCCGACAGCCAAAAAGATCCGATTAGGTGATCCGCTGTCATTGACGACAGGCTTCAAAGGTGGCTTATCCAGTCGTACAGGATTTGTGATCGAAGAAGAAGCTCAACTGCCAGCAGAACAAGCCGATTATCTTGATCGAGTAGCTAAACCTTATTATGCAGCTATCGTTAGTTGGTTAGAAGCCATCCATATCGGAATGAAGGGGGCAGATCTGTATCAGTTGATTGAAACAGTCTTGCCACAAGCGACCTATCACTGGCATTTGAATCCAGGACACTTGACGGCGGATGAAGAATGGTTAGCCTCACCCATTTATTCTGGTTCGCAAGAAATCATCAAGAGTGGTATGATCTTCCAATTAGATATTATTCCTTCTGTATCAGGATATACTGGAGTAAGTGCAGAAGAATGTGTGGCACTTGCAGATGAAGGATTGAGAAATGAATTGAAGGAGCAATATCCAGACATGTGGGAGCGGATCGTTGGACGTAAGCAATATTTAGCAGATGTCTTGAAGATTCATTTAAGTGAAGAATTACTGCCATTATCAAACACTGTCGGTTATCTCCGTCCGTTCTTTTTAGCCAAAGAAAAGGCATTCTGTGTAGCTCCAGTTGAATAAGCAAACCCTCTCCTTCTTGACAATCGAGTAATCTGGTTGGGAGGGGGATTTTTTTATTTAAATGAAAAAGAGTATTTTCGTTGGGCCTCCTTTATTGTATAATATGTAAACGATTTCTTTTGTGGAGGTAAAGATGGAAAAGGTTTTATTGATTGATAATGGACGTAAATATTTTTCAAAAGAACAATTGATCCGGATCATAAAAAAAGCAAGTCAATGTCAATATACGGCAATTTCTTTTGCATTGGGAAATAATGGTTTACGCTTTTTACTGGATGACATGACGCTGATTGTCAAAGGAATAACTTATGCCAGTCAATCAGTCAAAGAAGCATTGATTGCAGGAACAAAACAGTATTATGATGATCCTAATGGTACTTATTTGACGGAAACAGAAATGACAGAGTTAGCTAGTGTGGCTAAGGCAGAAAACATGGAAGTGATCCCGCTGATCAATACGCCTGGACATATGGATGCGATTTTAACAGGAATGCAACAATTAGGTATTCAACATCCCTGCTATCAAACGTCCATTCGCACACTTGATCTGGACAATCAAGAAGCGGTCGCTTTCACGAAAGCACTGCTTGAAAAATATGTGAGCTACTTCTCAACGATAGCTAGTTCCTTCAATATAGGTTGCGATGAATTTGCCAATGATTTAACTGATGGCGGGTGGCGAGGACTCCAGCAGTCTGGGAAGTATCGAGATTTTGTCACATATACCAATCAATTGGCTCAACTGGTTAAAACCTATGGGATGATTCCGATCGTATTTAACGACGGCATTTACTATGAGGAAAAAGAACAATTTGGTCGATTCGATCAAGACTTAATGATTGCCTATTGGACAGCAGGGTGGGACAACTATCACGTCAGTTCTGCCGAATTTTTACTTGATCAAGGGCATCAACTAGTGAATACGAACGATCACTGGTATTGGGTCATCGGTCGAAAAACAAGTGAACAAGGACATTACTCCTTTGATACAGCAAAAACCGCACAAGCGACAATCTCAACATCCACTGTAGTTAGCGGTACTGAATTACCGGTGAAGGGGAGTATGGTCGGTATTTGGGCAGATGAGCCACAAGCAGAGTTTGTATTAACAGATTTATTTGAATTGCTAGAAACATGTACTAATTAATAGTAAAGACAAAAAACTGTCGGTCAATGGAGTATGCAGTTGCCTCATTAAACAGCAGTTTTTTTGTTATTTTTTCATAGCGTGAAATGAGTGCGCATTCATTTGAGTGAATTTTCATTCGTTTTTTTATTGACACAAGTAAATGAGTAGCGTATATTATTTTTATAAATCGTAATCATTACTGTTTGCGATGGATAGAAAATTTGAGTAAAAGCCGAAATAAGTCCGCGATTGAATCATAAAAATAAGTGAAAGAAGGAAAAAAAGATGCGACAAAACATTACATTAGAATGCAAGGAAACCGGTGAACGGATCTATTTGACGAGTAAAAACAAAAGAAATACCCCTGAACGATTAGCGCTGAAAAAATATTCACCTAAGTTAAGAAAGAAAATGCTTTTTACAGAAGTGAAATAGTATGGAATGAACATTCGAGAAAAGGTGGGATAAAATGGAGAAGCAAGATCTTTCAAGTGCATACAGAAGATTGAAAAGCCCGAATATCAAAACACGAAAACGTGCGCTCAAAATCATCCAACAATCAAAAAGAATGAAGAATAAATACTAATAGTAGTAATATCATTGGTTTCAATACAACTCCTTTTTTTTACTGTATAACGATGATAAAAAACGTGTTATACTATTCAAAAATAAAGGGGGCGAAACCAATCGATATCAAGTATACCTATGCAACGATCAAGGATCTACCGCGAATTGTTGACATTTATAATCAGTCTATCGCATCGAAGCAAGCAACGGCGGACCTAGAACCGATAACGGTTGACTCGAGAATCCCTTGGTTTGAAGCGCATCATCCTGACACCAGACCGCTTTGGGTGATGTATCACGACGATCATATCGTCGGTTGGATCAGCCTTAGTGATTTTTATGGTCGGCCTGCGTATCAACAAACAGCTGAAATCAGTATTTATCTAGACCCGGTGACACGTGGTCATCATTTAGGCAAGGCCGCACTTGCCTTTGTGGAAACTCAACTGCATCGTTTAAAAATCCAGACAGTGCTGGCATTTGTTTTTGATGTAAATCAGGCGAGTAAAAAGTTATTTCTCAAAAATGGATATGCCATTTGGGGACATTTGCCAAAAATTGCCAACATGGGCGATCAAGAAAATGACCTGATCATTCTAGGAAAAAAATATTAAAATCAATAAAAAAGCATACATTTTGTCCATGTGACAAAAATGTATGCTCTTTTTTTTGCTTCTTACTACACAAATGACTCATTAAGTGCTAGACTAATAAATGAAACAGGTGTGAATATCTGTATTAATATTATTTCTATTTATTATGTAATGACCATGTAAATAGCGTTGAAAAGGAAGATGTCTCATGTTGGTTAAGGAAAAACAAGGTTTAGAAACTGTATCAGAAGAAATGATTAAAGAAAAACAAGGCGTAGAAACTGTATCAGAAGAAGTGATTAAAGAAAAACAAGGTTCAACAACTGTAGTAGAAAGTTTAATCAATCATCAAGTTGATTACGTATTCGGTATTCCAGGAGCGAAAATCGATGGAGTATTCAATGAATTAGAAGATCATGGTCCAGAGTTGATCGTGACGCGTCATGAGCAAAATGCCGCCTTTATGGCGCAAGCAATTGGTCGTATTACTGGAGAACCAGGTGTGGTGATTGCGACAAGTGGGCCAGGTGCGAGTAATCTAGCAACCGGACTAGTCACAGCGACAGCAGAAGGTGATCCTGTGTTGGCAATCGCAGGGCAAGTAAAACGAAGTGATTTATTAAAATTAACACATCAAAGCATGAACAATGCCGCGTTGTTTGAACCAATCACAAAATATAGTGCAGAAATCCAAGATCCTGAAACAATTTCAGAAATTATCGCTAATGCCTACCGAATGGCAAAGAGTTCGAAAAAAGGCGCTAGTTTTATCAGTATCCCTCAAGATGTGGTGGATGCACCCGTCAAAAGTGATGTTATCAAACCATTACAAGATCCTAAATTAGGCTCAGCTTCTTCAGGAGATATCGACTACTTGGTTGAACGGATTCGTGAAGCGAAGTTACCCGTATTGTTAGTTGGAATGCGTGGATCAAGTAAAGATGAAACAGCAGCCATTCGTCAACTTGTTGAAAAAACAGGATTGCCTGTGGTAGAAACTTTCCAAGCAGCCGGTGTGATTTCTCGTCAATTAGAAGACCACTTTTTTGGTCGAGTAGGTCTATTCCGCAATCAACCTGGAGATATGCTGTTAAAACGGAGTGATTTAGTAATTGCGATTGGTTATGATCCAATCGAATATGAAGCGAGAAACTGGAATGCTGAAAAAGATGCTAGAATCATCGTCATTGATGAAACACCAGCTGAAATCGACAGTTACATGCAACCAGAACGTGAACTAATCGGGGACATTTCTGCAACATTAGATTTACTGACAGAGTCATTAGAAGAAACACAAGTATCGGCAGATGCGCAAGAATATTTAAATACGTTGCAAGAAAAATTGAAGGCACGAGATATTTGTGAAACCAGTAGTGAAGACGGGATCTTACATCCGTTAGAAGTAATCAATACACTGCAATCGAAAGTAACGGACGATATGACTGTGACGGTTGATGTAGGTAGTCATTACATTTGGATGGCCCGCCACTTTAGAAGTTATGAAGCCCGTCATTTGCTATTCAGTAATGGCATGCAAACATTAGGAGTCGCACTTCCTTGGGCAATCTCTGCTGCACTGGTTCGTCCAAATACGCAAGTAATCTCTGTGTCAGGAGACGGTGGCTTCTTATTTTCTGCCCAAGACTTAGAAACAGCTGTGCGTAAAAAATTGAAGATCATTCATTTGATTTGGAATGATGGTCGTTATAATATGGTCGAGTTTCAAGAAATCATGAAATATGATCGAGCATCAGGGGTTGATTTTGGACCAGTTGATTTTGTTCAATATGCCGAAGCTTTTGGGGCTAAAGGTCTGCGAGTAAGCAATGCAGAAGAATTGGCATCTGCCTTAGAAGAAGGATTTGCTACAGAAGGACCAGTCATCATCGATATCCCGATTGACTATCGGGATAATGAAAAATTAGGTGAAACGATCTTACCAGACCAATTTTACTAAGGGGATGTTCAGATGACAGAGAAAGTATTATATCAACATGGTACATTAGGTGCGCTAATGGCGGGACTGATGGACGGTACAACTTCCATCGCTGAGGTCTTAAAGTACGGTACACTAGGTCTTGGAACATTGCATGGGTTAGACGGCGAAGTGATATTTTTAGACGGTGAAGCCTATCAAGGTAGATCAGATGGCGCATTGATCCATTTGTCCGGAGAAGAGTCCACTCCTTATGCAGCAATCACTGCATTTTCAGTGGATCGTTCATTTGCAGTCAAACAGCTATCTAGCGAAGCATTAAAAGAACAAATCCTGAAGGACGAAGCAGGGGAAAATCTCTTTTTAGCTGTCAAGATCAGCGGTTTATTTAAAGATATGCATATCCGGATCATGCCGAAACAAGAGAAACCATACCGACGCTTAGCGAAGATCTCAGAATCCCAGCCAGAGTTCCATCGATCAGATATTCAAGGGACAATTGTTGGGTTTTATACACCGGAATTATTTCAAGGGGTGGCTGCTGCAGGCTTCCATTTGCATTTTATTGACGATGAGAAAACATTTGGAGGGCATATCCTTGATTTTGATGTGTCGCAAGGAACAGTAGAAATCAGTCAAATGGAATCTTTGATGCAACATTTTCCGACAAATGATCCGACTTTTATCCAAAATGAAATCGACTATGCAGATCTAGCTGCTGAAATCGAGCAAGCAGAATGATCTAGTCATTAAGAATGAAAAACAAATCATGGCATTGCTCCTTGAACTAGGCTATAATTTTGGGCATAGAAGGAGTGAGTTTGGATGTTATGGACAGAAAAAGAAAAAAGAGATGCTTATGAAATTTTGCTACTCCAACAAAAAGGACTTTTAGAAGCAGAAGATAACTGGTTAGCCAATTTAGCTAATTCCTCTGCATTATTGAATGAAACATTACCTCAAACAGTCTTTGCCGGCTATTATTTATATGATGGACAAGAATTGATTTTAGGTCCTTTCCAAGGTAGAGTATCATGTACCCGTATCAAAATGGGAAAAGGTGTGTGTGGCGAAGCAGCAGAAAAGCAAAAAACATTGATCGTTGCGAATGTGAAAACCCATGAAAATTATATTTCATGTGATTCAGCCGCACAATCTGAAATCGTAGTGCCAATGATCAAAGAAGGCCAATTGATCGGAGTACTTGATATCGATTGTGGTGTGACCGAGGGCTACGATGCTTTAGATCAAGAATTTTTGGAACGATATGTTGAGTTATTGTTAGGTGATTTTCCTGTAAATGTTATGAAATAAAGTGAAAAAGAGTTGAAAAAAGGTGTTTGATCACTTTTTTTCAACTTTTTTTAAATTTATTTAATATTTTTGTTTTCATAATCTAATTTTAATGTTATTATCATTTTATGAAATATTAAAGAACAAGAGGAGAATGAGTTATGACAAGCGAAACAATCGTTTTAGGACAAAAATATGTATGCCATCCAATCGGCATCAAAAATAAAGTAGTCGGAGAAGTAATTGGAAAATTAGAAAACTGTGTGATTATGAGTGTAGAGGAATATGATCGTACAGATCACTTAGATATTCTAGAGAAATGTGGGAAAGTTGTCGCAAAATATACAGATATCTTTGAGTTGAGTCCCGTTGAACAAGTCTTTCAGTCACCAACCAAGCTTTACACACAAGCAATGGTATCTTAAAGTGATGAATACGACTATCGCCTATCAGGAAGTCTGATTTGAATAAGCTATTGTTAATTATCAGACTTCCTTTAATTTGCATACATAATAGAAGCAATTGAGCATTCATACATAATCGTCAAGAAATAGAATACTCGAATACAGACAGTTGAAGAAGGGGCAAGTTAAAAGGGAAAATAACTTTTAACTTGCTTCTTTTTCTTTTTACTTTACAAAAGGAAGTAAATGATTTATATTGTTGACAAGTCAATAATTGATTAGTCAACGATAGTAGGAGGCAACAGTATGGAGCTGAGAAAGTTAAGTCAATTGCTTTATCAGATAAAAATCATCAGTCAAGAAGGAACAGCTTTATTTGAAAAGGAAACTGGATTTAGTTTAACGAGGTACGAGATCTTGATGTTCTTACAAGAAAATGGGGAATGTTTGCAAAATAAGTTACAGAGCGATTTAAAAATCGATTTGGCAGCTATTTCACGTCATCTAAAGATATTAGAACAAAAAGGATATGTGATCAGAAAAAGAAATGAGAACAATAATCGTGAAGTATTCGTTTCTTTGTCCGATAAAGCAGTGAATGAATTGACCGAGTGTGAAAAAAATCATCAAGAATCAGATGACTCCCTGTGTGTTTCGCTATCAGATGAAGAAATCGATCAACTGACTAAATTACTAGATAAATTATACTAAAAATCAAAATGAAGAAAGAAGCGGTTAAGTAATGAATAAAACTCTAGCAAACAATGATTTTTCTGATATCGTCTTTGGCAGAAAATCAATCCGTGTGTACGACGAAAATGTGAAAATCCCTCATGAAGAAATGTTGGAAATGATCCAAGAAGCAACAACAGCACCATCTTCTGTGAATCTACAACCTTGGCGCTTTGTAGTAGTTGAAAGCGAAGAAGCAAAAGCAAAATTGAAACCATTGATCCGTTTCAACACAAAACAAAATGATACTTCATCTGCCATGGTCTTGATTTTTGGTGATATGAATTGCTACGAATACGGAGAAGAAATTTATGATCAAGCTGTAGAAGAAGGTAAAATGCCAGCAGAAGTTCGTGACGAACAACTAGCAGCGATCATTCCTTATTACAAAAATTTCACACGTGAACAAATGAATGACGTAGTGAAAATCGATTCAAGCTTAGCAGCTATGCAATTTATGTTAACTGCACGTAGCCATGGGTATGATACAAATCCAATCGGCGGATTTGAAGCAGACCAATTAGCAGAAGCTTTCGATTTGGACAAAGAACGTTACGTACCTGTAATGATCTTGTCAGTTGGTAAAGCGGTCGATCAAGGCTACGAATCTGTTCGTTTAGCTTCAGAAAAAATCACTTCTTTCAAATAGAAAGAAAAAGGAGACGGACGAATGATCATCATCAATGCAAAATTCACTATCAAAGAAGCAAAGCGCGCTGAATTTTTAGAAGAAGCGACACAATTGATCGAAGCGACTAGAAAAGAAGACGGCTGCTTGAGTTATCAATTGTATGAGTCAACGGAACAAGTAAATGTCTTTGTGATGGTTGAAAATTGGCGGGATGAACAAGCAATCGAAGGACATAACCAAAGTCCATTGTTGCAACAATTGTTCAAAAACATGCCTGAATATGCAGAAAAAGAAACAGAATTGAATGTCGCGAAAACACTTGCTTAAAACAATTCGCTGAAACGTTCTTTTGCGATCGAAGCAGCTAAAGTAGAATGAACGTTCACTTTAAGAGGGAGCAAGAAAAGTCTAATGTCTATTTATCCCTTAGACCTTTCTTGTTTCCCTCAAGAAGTGAAGCATCTACTTGAAAAGCAATCAACCATATTGAAAAAAAACTACATATGTGGTATATTATGTAAGTATCTTGAAAATACCGTAACCCATTTTATTAAGGGGACGTTACGGATTCGACAGGCACAGTTCGAGCTTGAATTGCGTTTCGTAGGTTACGTCTACGCTAAAACGTTACAGTTAAATATAACTGCTAAAAACGAAAACAACTCTTACGCTTTAGCTGCCTAAAAACAGTTAGCGTAGATCCTCTCGGCATCGCCCATGTGCTCGAGTAAGGGTCCTAACTTTAGTGGGATACGTTTCAACTTTCCGTCTGTAAGTTGAAAAAGAGAACATCAGACTAGCGATACAGAATGCCTGTCACTCGGCAAGCTGTAAAGCGAACCTCTAAATGAGTTGACTATGAACGTAGATTTTTAAGTGGCGATGTGTTTGGACGCGGGTTCGACTCCCGCCGTCTCCATTCGGAGAAATCATATAAGTAGCAAAAACACTGTTGTACCAACGATTGTACAGTGTTTTTGCTACATTTTTTTTGTTTTGAATACGTTTTTGAATACGTTCAGTTCATTGCTAGATAGTTGGCAAAGTTAACTGCCGTCTCATCACGCTTTTCTGGAGAAACATGAGTATAGATATTCATAGTCGTTTGGATATCCCAATGACCTAAGCGAGATTGGACGTTCTTATATGTTTTGCTGGTTTCGATAATGAAGAACATCAGGATTTTTATTTTAAGTATTAAGTATTGACTATTCCAACTAAATAGAAAAAATTCTTGTGCTAAAACATTAGTATGAAAAAATCTATCTATCTATTGATTTGATCAAATTGCTATGATATATTTTATTTAACGAAGGGCGCGATGCCTAGGAAAATAGTCCCATTTCATATTTTTTATGGATTGGGGCTATTTTTCTATCATTTTGAAGGGATAATAATATGGGAGAAAAAATTTTTTTATCTTTGGAAGAACAAATAAAAAAACTTGAGTCTCGGAAACTTAGTTTTAGGAATGATGAAGAAAGGAAAGAGGCAATATATGCATTGCAAAATAATTCATATTATTCACTAGTTAACGGATATAAAGATTTTTTCAGTATTATAGATAAAAATGGGGAAGATGATTATCAATACGTACTATTTGTAGATTTAAGAGATACATATGATTTTGATAAAGAACTTTCAGCATTGATTTTTAAATACTTATTGAGAATTGAAGATTCTATTAAAGCTATATTTTCATACCATATTGGCAAACATTATGGACATAAAAACCATGATTATCTTGATCGAAAAAAATATAGAAAAGGTAGTTTTGTAAAAAAAGAACAAAAATACGAAATTGAGATTTTATTAGAAAAATTAAATCGAACTATTGATAGGGAAAGAGATTTACAGATAAAGCATTATTCCAATATGTATGGCTATGTACCACCATGGGTATTGGCGGGTTGTTTATCTATGGATACTCTTATGTATTGGTATAAGCTATCTGATAGACAAATAAAAGAGCAAACCGTTAAAACTATGATGTATGATTTCAGCCAGTACCCGTTTTACCACATAACTGATATAGAAGAAAATCTGGAATTCTTTGTAAATCTAACTACAATCATAAAAGAATACAGGAATCGTGCTGCACACAGTAATAGAATCATTAATCATCGCTCTAGACACAATATCAAAATCCATCTTTTAGAGTTATACGCACTTGAAAGAAAAGAAATTAGAAGCTTATATACAAAGGGTATATTAAAAAATGATATCTCTTCTTTATTCGTTACTATAGCCATTATGTTATCAAAGAGAAATACAATTAGGAACAACTTCATAAGAGAACTTAAGGCGCTATTTTATAATTTTAAATTAGCTAATCCCAATCTATATACGAGAGTAACGAGTAAGGTTAGGCTTGATTACGATTTTTCAGAACTATTAAGAGATATAATTTAATTTTTAAAAGTTTTTTGTATGAGTATTTCAGGACATTTTTACCGTTCTTTCTTATAATATGCTATGTTTTTTAAAACTCTTGATTAAAGTGACTTCAGCAGTAACATTCAAATCTGTATTAGAATTATCTTGTGTACATAATTAAAACATATTAAAAAAATGAGCAAAATATTCCATTGCATACTCTATCCACAATTATAAGTATCTTTCTTTTTTAAAGGATTTTTCTTTCAAAGTTTTTTCTGAGGACAAATTGTACTTTTCTTAATAATAGATATTTATAGTTAGTCATACTATAAAGCTGTAAAAAAAAATTCTATAAAAATTTTCACTAGGTTTAACTATCATAAAAAATAGTAAAAACAAATTATTATATGAAGCGACGTCTATATGGAGTAAATAAAAATGTTTTTTTATTGTATTTTCTTTTTTTTGAGACGAGAAATCATCGTTTCTGTGCGTATAATAGCGCTGAAGAATAAATTGTGATATTATGATCAATTGCTTTTTTTAATTGAATAAGTAAATTACAGTTTTAACCTATGGATGTTCTGGGCAGGAGGAAAGAAAATGAGAAGTGAAAAGATATTGGCGATTGATGAAGATCTAACATTTAGAAGAATGATTTGGAAGGCCTTACAACCAGCTGGGGTTTTGATCTATCAAAGTGATTCCGTTGAAAAAACACTGGATATCATGTCTAGAGTGACTTTTGATCTCTATCTCTTAGATATTCGCTTGGCTCATCAAACAGATGGCTACCATATTGTGCAACTCATCCGAGAGCAAGACAGTCTTTCTCCCATCGTTTTTTTTACCGAACAACAAAATGAGATTGAAATTATCACTGGATTGGAGATGGGAGCAGATTATTACATCACTAAACCATTCAATCCGACACTGCTAAAGGCGCAAGTTCTCGCTATTTTGGACAGACACAAGGTACTTAAAGAACAAACCACCAACTGTAAAAAAAATAAAATCATCATAGGTGATTTTTGCTTTGACAAAGCGCTCTATCGTTTATATAAAAAAGGCAGATCGATTGAGTTGTCTTCAAAAAAAATCAAGCTGATGCAATTCTTTATAGAAAATCCCGAACAGGTTTTTTCAAAGGAACAAATTTATCAAAGTGTTTGGAATGACAGTGAGCTGGATGCCAATACCATTATGGTTTTTATCAATCACTTACGAAACAAAATCGAAGATGATCCAAAAAATGTCCAGTACCTCAGAACGGTTAGAGGACTTGGTTATATTTTCTTACCCTCTGGTAAAGAAAGTAATCCTTCTAATTGAGCGAAAAAAATACCTAATGAAAGTAAATCTGCTGCACCACCAGGGCTTAAATTGCGTTTGGTCAATCGTTGATCATAGATTGTTAATTCATCAAGTAGCTGCTTCCATGGGAGCTTTGCTTGATGAATTTTTTTTGTTTCTTGTTGTACTTTTTGCCACTCCTGAATACCGCCTCGGTGAAGTATATTCCCGTCTTCGATTTCGCTCATCAATAAAACCAAGGCACGTAGAAAGACTTCATCGGGCGCATGATAGTTTGCTGAACGTAAGTAAGGGAGAAGAATGGAAGTAAGGCTGGGATAACACTGAGCAGCCTCGCCACGAATACCTGAAATACCATGTGTCAAAAAAAGCTCTTCCCCATGTGTACGGTGTGTTTTCCGCGCTAAGTCGTGAAAATCCTCTTTGATCAAATCATGTGTCAGTTCTCCTGTAAAATCTAGTATTTGCTCCGTCTGTTTGGCGTTTAATGGAAGTCTTTGGATAAAACACTGTTGCATGTGCCAACCGATCGCGCCCAAGATGACTGCAAACGAAAAATTCGCTCCTTTATGTGTATTGATATCATTCGTTGCGACAAGCATTGCTTGTTCTGCTTGATACCCCATGCTTCTTAGTTTTTTAAATAATGATTTCGTATTCCCTTTATGAGTAAAACCTGCTTCGATATATTCTTGGAAAAAAGGTGTTAACGTTTCGATACTTATTTGAAAGGTTTGAAAATCCATATCATTATGCGCGCCATTTGAAATAGGATCGACTAGTCCTGGTTTTGGACTTAATGCTACTTCGTAAAACAAAGCGTGCTGTGCAGCCTGTGCGATCGTACCTATCAGTGTATGATTAGTCAATTTTTCTACGCTCCATTTCAGCTAAAATAAATTGTAATGAACGATCTAAATGCTCGTGGGTGATCAAGGTGATTTGTTCTGCGTTTTTTGTTTGCATTCCGCGATAGATCAGCCAATGTTCTTCAAGAGCTTTATCTCTCCGTCTGGATGAACGAATGGCGATATCGCGAAAATAAACGAGGTAAGCTTGTAACTCTAAGACAATAGATTTTAAACGGAGCATTTGGCTTTTCTCGTAAATAAACGTATTGAAGTCTGAAAAATTTTGCAAGACTTTTTCTGTTTGATCTGCTTGATTATAGCTTTCGCCTCGTAATAATAGTTCTTTCAGCTCAATGAAATCTTCTTTTGTCATCTGATTCATTGCTTTGATCGTGGCAAGTGTATCTAAAGATTTACGGATATCATAGATTTCGTAAGCATCTTTTATGCGAATACCTTTGACGACGATGCCGATCTTAGGCACGTGTTCAACTAATTTTTCATTGACTAATTGCTTCATTGCTAAGCGAATGGGTGTGCGACTGATATTCAATTCTTCCGCTAAGACTTTTTCATTGATTCGTGTATTTGCAGGAATATCACCAAGAATGATCGTTTTACGAAACGCTTCATAAATAAGTGCATTCAATGTTTTATTTTGAGTTAGATCCAAATTTTTTCGTAATGCTTCAACCACTTGTTTCATTTTTTTCTCCCCATTTCTACTTAGACATTCAGTTTCTGTTCTAAGTTTATCATGCTTTCCAACCCTCAAGAGAACGAACCAAAAAATATGTCAATAGCAGTTAAAACGGCTCCTTCACTTTGGCAGAACGTGAAAATTAGTATTCCAATAATGAAGGAGCCGTTCGTTTAGTTAGTCACTCTTGTTGGTACGATTGGTTTTTATTGTGGGATGTAAAATGGCATATGTCCAAAAAGAATAATTGTGACGACAAAAATAGTAAAAATACCCAAGGCATATTTTCCAGCTTCTCGTTGCCATTTCCCCATATCCAATCCGGTCAAACGTAACAAAAGATAGATAAAAGCGACTAAAGGGCTGAGCAAATGGAAGGCTTGACCCATCAAAGAGGCGAGAGCCATTTGCATATTTGTAAAGCCATAGGCATGACCGGCTTCTGCTAAAACGGGTAATACACCGAAATAAAAACCGTCATTTGAAATAAAGAAAGTACCTGGCGCTGAAATCAAGGCGATAACTAAGCCCCAGAATCCTGCTAGTTGTTTTGGAATAAGATAAGTAAAGCTATTCGCGAGTGCTTCAGCCATACCGGAACCTTGGAAAAGCCCCATGAAAACTCCCGCTGCAAAAACTAAAATCACGACTTGCACCGCATCGCCGCCATTTGCACCAATACGTGCGGATTGATCTTTTAGATTAGGGTAGTTGACCATTAAGGCAATACATGTTCCTACTAAAAATAATAAAAGAGGTGGCAAGGCAATCGAAGAGATAAACGAGCTAGCAACTAACCAAGCAATCAACACGATCGTTAGTACACCGTTGAATACAAAATTTTTAGGACAGCGTATTTTTGCCGTTTCAGGATCAGTGATTTTAGTGATTTCTTCAATTTCCTCATTTGATAATTGGGTAATACCTAAACGGTCACGTTCTTGTTTTCCCATCCGGCGTGCAACGAAAAAGATGACATAAAGCAAAGACAAGATCATTCCAGGAGCTAAGTAAGACAAGATATCCGCATCGACTTCCAATACTGCCATCGCTCGAGCGGTCGGTCCACCCCAAGGTAATAGGTTCATGATGGTATTTTGAAGAATGATCAATACCCCTAAGTTCATCATTTTCATGTTTAATTTTTTATAGATAGGAATAAAAGCAGAACAGCAAATCAACGTAGTCGTTGTCCCATCGCCATTCAGCGAAACGGTTGCGGCAACGATCGCAGTTGCCATTAAAACTTTCATTGGATCGCCTTTGGCAAAATAAATCATTTTTTTAGTGATTGGATCAAATAGACCAGCGTCTAACATGATTGAAAAATATAAAATGGCAAATAATAGCATGATTCCTGTATTTGAAGTTGTTTTGATGCCTTCTAATACAAAATCGCCAATATTTCCTTTCTTTGAAGCACCAGAAATCATTGCAACTAAGGTAAATAAAAGTGGAATAACCACAAGGGAAGTAAACGGGGACATTTTCTTTTTCATGATGACATACATGAAGATAATAATCATTGCATAAGATAAAACGGTTAATAACATACGCTTCTCCTTTTCTGATTGTATTGTTTGTAAGCGGTATCAAAATTAGGTGGGTAGAAAACCATTCTAAGGACAGAAAGAGTTGTGTTTTTCTAAAATTGACGCCTCCTTGACGACTTTAGGATAAGCAATATTTTAATGGGAAGATAGATGAAGGGAGAAAAAAGAACATAAAAAAAACAATTTGGTCTACCTAATCTTATCGAAGGCTTAATAGTACCTTAACAGAACATTAATTCGTTGGGAAAAGCTTTTATATCAGTGTTTGTATTGTTTTTTTTGCCTGATTCAAGAAAAAGAAACAACAAAAAAACAATCTTCTATCAGTTTGGAAAACATAATTGATTGAATCATCCTATAATAAAAATAAGGACAGAAAAGAAGAAAGGAGCAAGAAAGATGTGGCTGTTTACCAAACGAACAAATAAGCAACAACCAGCAGTGGAGCCCACCCCCTCAGTAGTAGAAGGGAACAAAGAAAAGAAGGATAAATTGAAATCGGTTCCTGCATATATTGATGCTGCGCCAGCTGATGTTCAGCTTGTCAGTGTGATAGCTGCAAGTTTAGCAGCAGAATATGATCCGGAGAGTCGATTCATCATCAAAAAAATCAAACAGAGAAATCCGGAAGCAATTTTGGTTTCACTGATTGCTACAGGTGTAGCAGCGGGAACCAATCCAAATAGTCAGTTTATTATACGAAAAATAGCTAAAAAATAAATGCTTTGGAGGAGAAAAAATGTTACGGAAATTCAAAATCTCAATTGACGGAAAAGAATATTTAGTGGAAATGGAAGAAATCGGTGGAACCTCGCAAGCAAATCCAGTTCCAACACCAGAACGATCTGCACCAGTTGAAGTGGTCGCACCAGCAGACGTTTCAACAACTGTACCAGAAACGAAATCCTCAGTCGAAGCGGGAGCGGATGCGATGACTTCGCCGATGCCAGGCACGATTTCTCGTCTGTTAGTTACAGTTGGGGAGGTAGTGGAAATCAATCAGCCTTTGATGATTTTAGAAGCGATGAAAATGGAAAATGAAATCGTTGCTGGAAGAGCTGGTCAAGTGACTGGTATCCATATCAGTCAAGGAGAAATGGTGAATCCTGGTGATCCGCTCATCACGATCAGTTAAATGTTCGCTTTGAAAACAGAGTCGTTTTGGCGATTCTTAATATTCAATATTAAGTAAAAAGGAAGTGAGAGGTGTGGAAACACTTATTGAAGGAGTTATCGGCATGGGACAAGAGCCGGGACGGATCGTGATGATGGTGATTGGCGGAGTCCTCATGTACCTTGGGATAAAAAAAGAATATGAACCAACGTTACTCGTACCGATGGGGTTAGGGACGATTTTAGTCAATTTCCCTAATTCAGGGGTGCTGAGTGCCGGTGGTGAGGCCGGCGCATTCCAAATTTTGTTTGATATGGGGATTACGACGGAGCTATTTCCGCTCTTATTATTTATTGGTATTGGCGCAATGATCGATTTCGGCCCATTGTTACAAAATCCATTTTTATTACTCTTTGGAGCCGCCGCACAATTTGGTATTTTCTTTACGATCATCGTAGCGATCCTATTAGGTTTTGACTTGAATGATGCAGCTTCTATTGGCATCATCGGGGCAGCAGATGGACCAACTTCCATTTTTGTCGCGAACACGTTGAATTCGAAATATATGGGTGCCATCATGGTTGCTGCCTATTCGTATATGGCGCTCGTGCCAATCATTCAGCCAGTTGCGATCAAAGCTGTGACGACTAAAAAAGAGCGACGTATTCGAATGAATTATCGTGCAGGGGAAGTGTCGCAAACAGCAAAAATCCTTTTTCCGTTAGTTATTTCAGTCGTCGCTGGTTTGATTGCCCCTGTTTCTTTGCCACTTGTTGGCTTCTTGATGTTTGGGAACTTGTTACGAGAATGTGGGGTATTAGATCGTTTGTCGATCACTGCTCAGAATGAGTTAGTCAATCTCATCAGCATATTATTAGGGATCGCCATTTCGGTCAAAATGCAGTATGAAGAATTTTTACAGATCGATACGTTGATGGTTATCGGTCTAGGACTGGTTGCGTTCATTATGGACTCGATCGGTGGAGTATTATTTGCTAAATTATTAAATTTATTCCGAAAAAAGAAAATCAATCCAATGATCGGAGCAGCAGGAATCTCTGCTTTTCCAATGTCTAGTCGCGTCATTCAGAAAATGGCAACAGAAGAAGACCCACAGAACTTTATTTTGATGCACGCAGCTGGAGCCAATGTATCTGGTCAGATTGCTTCAGTGATTGCCGGTGGCTTATTGCTCGCCTTATTAGTATAAGAAAGGAGAATAAACGATGTCAGCAGATTTAATCAAATCTCTTGAACTACTAGTTTTAGGATGGGGTGGCGTGTTCGTTGTTATCTTGATCATTTATCTCGCATCAATGCTACTCAGTCGCTTGTTTCCAGTAAGAAAATAAAAAGAAGGTCTGGTACATGTATACAATCAAAAGATTATGGGTGGAAAAGGATGCTCAAGTCTATCGACAATGGATGGAGTTGATCGAAAAATCCGGTCTCACACTGAATGAAAAAGTTGACTATACCGTTGGGATCTATCAAGAAGAGTGGCTGATTGCAACCGGTTCTTATGAGCGAAATATTTTAAAATATTTAGCTGTTGCGAAAGATTTCCAATCAGAAAATTTATTGACGAAGATCATTCAGCAATTAATTGATCATTTATCTGAAGAAAACAAAAGGCATTTCTTTGTCTACACAAGTCCTAGTAATCACCCGATTTTTCATGCCATGGGATTTAAAGAGATCATTGCCACTGAAACCATATTGTTTATGGAACAAGGTACACCTGACTTTCAAGAATATCTTGCCATGTTGAAGGCAAAAAAGAAAAAAGGCACAGGCTGTGGCATTGTGATGAATGCCAATCCTTTTACAAAAGGACATCAGTATTTGGTAGAATGTGCAGCCAAACAAGCAGACCAAGTCTATCTTTTTATCCTTTCAGAAGATCGTTCAGAATTTTCCTTTTCCGATCGTTTAGAGATGGTCAAGCAAGGGGTCGCGCATGTAAAAAATGTCACGATTTTGCCGACAGAAGATTATCTGATTTCTTCCGCCACATTTCCTGCCTATTTTTTAAAGGAACATGCTACAGAAGAAGCGGCAAAAGCGCAAGGTACTTTGGATGCGCACCTTTTTAAAGAAAAAATTGCACCGATACTTGCAATTGAAAGTCGATTTGTCGGTGAAGAACCGTACTCTAAGGTAACTGAAATCTATAATGAAACGTTGAAAAAGGTATTTGGAGAATCGCTTTCTTTGATTGTCCTACCGCGAAAATGTATCAAAAACGAAGCAATCAGTGCAACAAAAGTCCGAAAAGCCTTACAAGAAGATGACGTGCAGACATTACAAGCGTATTTGCCTGCTTCGACTTATCACTATATCAAAAATCATAAACGTAATAGAGGTGACAGGAAGTGAAAATTTATCAAAGTGCAGTGGCTGGAACAATTGAATCCAGTGATATCATGATCACGATCGATCCAAAGATAGAAAAAGGGATTGAACTTTCCTTGACAAGCAATGTCGAAAAACAATTTGGTCACCAAATCAGAAAAGTCATTATGGACACCCTACAACAGTTGGGCATTGAAGCAGCCAAAGTAACAGCTGTCGATAAAGGTGCGCTTGATTGCACGATCCAGGCAAGGACAATTACAGCAGTCCATCGAGCTGGAAAGCAAAATCGCTATGATTGGAAGGAGATCAATTCATGGAACGTTTAAGGAGAACGATGATGTTTGTACCTGGTGCAAATGCAGCGATGCTGAGAGATGCACCATTATACGGTGCAGATTCACTCATGTTTGATTTGGAAGATGCCATATCTTTAAAAGAAAAAGATTCGGCACGTTTACTTGTTCATTTGGCATTAAAAACATTTGACTATAGCAAAGTAGAAACGGTCGTTCGAATCAACGCATTGACGGCTGGGGGTGACCAAGACATAGAAGCAATGGTATTAGCAGGGATCGATGTCATTCGCTTGCCAAAAACAGAAACCGCACAAGACATCATCGAGGTCGATCAGGTCATCACTTTAGTGGAAGAAACCTATCAAATCCCAGTGGGAACCACAAAAATGATGGCAGCGATCGAATCTGCAGAAGGGGTATTGAATGCAAGAGAAATCGCTAAAGCTTCCAAACGGTTAGTTGGCATCGCGTTAGGTGCCGAAGATTATGTGACCAATATGAAAACCCAACGATATCCCGATGGACAAGAATTGTCTTTTGCTCGAAATATGATCCTTCATTCCGCCCGAGCTGCTGGTATTGCAGCAATCGATACTGTCTATTCAGATGTTGAAAATGTTAAGGGATTTCAAGCAGAAGTCCGTCTGATCAAACAACTAGGCTTTGATGGGAAATCAGTGATCAACCCACGTCAGATTCCATTAGTCCATGCTCTTTATGAACCAACAGAAAAAGAGATCCAAGCAGCGAAAGAAGTGATCTGGGGCATCCAAGAAGCAGAAGCAAAAGGTTCAGGCGTGATTTCTGTGAATGGCAAGATGGTGGATAAACCAATCGTCGAGCGAGCAGAAAGAGTGATTGCTCTTGCCAAAGCGGCGAAGTTGATCCGAGAGGAGGAGATCTAGAAATGGATGTAAATAAAGTTGGTAAAGAGATTCCACAATCAGCAACAGTTGCTCACCGTTTGTACGAAGGTGAGTTGGTCCATATTGAACCATTCAAAGAAGCCAGTAGAAATATCCATCCTGTCCGTCCAAATGAGAAAAAAATAGTGGGAAGTCTCAAAGAAGCCATTGAAAAGACAGGGCTGAAAGATGGAATGACGATTTCTTTTCATCATCATTTCCGTGAAGGAGACTTTGTACTTAATAAGGTCATGGAAGAGATTGCCTCGTTAGGAATCAAAGATATCACGATCGCACCAAGTTCAATCGCAAACGTCCATGAACCTTTGATTGATCACATAAAAAATGGTGTTGTGACAGGAATTACCACGAGTGGTTTGCGGGATAAAGTAGGTGCAGCGATTTCGCAAGGAATCATGGAAAAACCAGTAATCATTCGTTCCCATGGTGGACGAGCGCGAGCGATTGCATCCGGTGATCTGCATATTGATGTCGCTTTTTTAGGGGCGACAAGTTCGGATGAATATGGAAATGCCAATGGAACCACTGGAAAAGCCATTTGCGGATCACTAGGTTATGCCATGGTCGATGCAAAATATGCGGATCAAGTGGTCATCCTCACAGATACATTAGTTTCTTTTCCTAATATCCCAATCAGTATTGCACAGACGGATGTCGATTATGTTGTAGAAGTGGAAGCGATAGGTGATCCCGAAGGCATTGCAAAAGGTGCGACACGCTTTACTAAAAATCCTAAAGAACTTTTGATCGCAGAGTATGCAGCAAAAGTCATCACTCATTCTCCCTATTATCAACAGGGATTCTCCTTTCAAACTGGTACAGGTGGTGCGGCACTGGCTGTTACTCGCTTTTTGCGGGAAGCAATGTTGAAAGACCAAATGACAGCTAGTTTTGTATTAGGTGGAATTACAAATGCGATGGTGGAATTACTGGAGGAAGGTTTAGTAGAAAAGATTATCGATGTCCAGGATTTCGATCATTTATCTGCGATTTCTTTAGGCGAAAACAACCAACATTATGAAATAGATGCAAGTATGTATGCTTCTCCAGCAAGTAAAGGTGCTATGGTGAATCAGTTAGATACAGCCATTTTGTCTGCGTTAGAAATCGATACGGATTACAATGTCAATGTCATGACTGGTTCAGATGGAGTGATTCGTGGAGCTGTTGGCGGACATCCAGATACAAGTATGGGTTGTAAAATGAGCCTGGTGATCACGCCACTCGTTCGTGGACGGATACCCACTGTTGTTGATCATGTCAATACGGTTGTGACTCCCGGAACCAGCATTGATGTCTTAGTTACGGAAGTAGGTATCGCCATCAATCCTCAACGTCAAGATCTGATCGAGTATTTCAAGGGTGTAGATATACCTCAATATACGATTGACGAGCTTAAACAAAAAGCATATGCCATCGTTGGTGAACCTTCAGCCATCCAGTATGGCGAAAAGATCGTTGCCTTGGTGGAATATCGTGATGGCACACTGATCGATGTGGTCAAAAATGTGTAGCAAATTATTCGATGGACCGACTGTGACGCATGAAGAAATCCTTATCGCAAGAGAGGCACGTGCCAACAGACAGAGGAAATTATTGGAAGCAAATCCGCAGCATGTATTGCTTTCAACAACTATGAATATACCAGGTCCTGTCAAAACGTCAGAAGAAATCGCACAAGTCTTTCACGTAGTGGTCGAAGCTATAGAAGAATGTGTTTCAGAGGTCACTCCATTGGTCCAGTTGTATCGTAAGAAAAAAACAGGTTACGAGTATTTTTTGCTTCTTCCTTTAAGAAAAGAACGACTAAAAAAGCGCATGATCGAACTCGAAGAAACTTGCCCCTATGGTCGATTAGTCGATCTTGATGTACTTTTTTGGGAAGAAGGAAAGATTCAGCAGTTGAGTCGTGAGATGCTGGGATATAACCAACGGACATGTTACGTGTGTAAAGAAGTAGCCAAAGTTTGTAGTCGCGAACAGAAACATTCCCTTCAAATAATACGCACACATATCCAGCAACTCGTTGAGAAAGGAAGGAAATAAATGGCAAAAAAAATCCAAATGATGGAAACCGTTTTGCGTGATGGGCAACAAAGCTTGATTGCTACAAGAATGACTACAGCAGACATGTTGCCAATCTTGAAAACGATGGATGAAGCAGGCTACCATTCATTAGAGATGTGGGGTGGCGCTACCTTTGATGCGTGCTTACGTTTCTTAAATGAAGATCCATGGGAGCGTTTGCGTATGATTCGTTCACAAGTCAAACAAACAAAGCTACAAATGTTACTTCGAGGACAAAACCTCCTTGGTTATAAAAATTATGCAGATGACGTAGTCAAAGAATTTGTCGAGAAATCGATCAAGAACGGCATTGATAGTATTCGTGTGTTTGACGCATTGAATGATGTCCGAAATTTACAGACTGCTATTGTGACAGCTAAAGAAGCTGGTGGCCATTGCCAAACAGCTATTTCTTATACGACGAGTGAGATCCATACGATCGATTATTTTGTGAGGTTAGCAAAAGAAATGGCGGATACTGGAGCAGATTCGTTATGTATCAAAGATATGGCGGGCGTATTGACCCCGCAAACTGGTTACGAATTGATCAGTCGAATCAAAGATGCTGTTCCATTACCATTAGAAGTCCATACTCATGCAACAAGTGGGATCGCTGAAATGACCTATTTAAAAGCGGTTGAAGCAGGGGCGGACATCATCGATACGGCTATCTCTTCTTTTGCGGGTGGAACGAGTCAACCTGCAACTGAATCAATGGCTTTGGTGCTTGAAGAACTGGGCTATGATACAGGGCTAGATATGAAAAAAGTGACAGAAATAGCAGAATACTTCAATCCGATCAGAGATCGTTTTAGAGATGAAGAGATGTTGAATCCTAAAGTCAAGGACATTGAACCTAAAACATTGATTTATCAAGTGCCCGGCGGTATGTTATCTAATTTATTAAGTCAGTTGACGGAACAAGGATTACAAGATAGATATGAAGAAGTATTAGCAGAAGTGCCAAAAGTTCGAGCAGATCTTGGCTTTCCGCCACTCGTTACTCCGTTATCCCAAATGGTAGGAACGCAAGCGCTGATGAATGTACTCTCTGGTGAGCGATATAAGCTCGTCCCAACTGAAATCAAAGAATACGTCCGTGGACTGTATGGCCGTTCTCCAGCACCAATCGCTGAAGCCATCCAACAAAAAATCATAGGCGATGAACAAGTGATCCAAGAGCGACCCGCAGATTTACTAGCACCTCAATTGCCGCTACTCAAAAAAGAAATCAGTGAGTATGCAAAATCACTAGAAGATCTTTTAAGCTATGCGTTATTCCCACAGCAAGCCAAAGATTTCTTAGGACGTCGCGAAGACCGATTTTATGACGTACCACTGCAAACGGTTGAAGTGATGATAGACATGAACTGATGTCAAAACAAGGATTCGGTTTTTAGCCGCGGTTGAGAGATAGTAAAATAAAGGTGGATATTTGTCATTTTAGAGAAGTTGACTAGATAAAATTCCCTACTCATGGACTTAGGGGCGATGTCTGAATCCTCAGTCTTGGGCGAGATTAACAATAAAAAAGGAACTGCGTGAACAGTCCCTTTGGAAAGCGCCGCTAAAAACGGCGCCAAAAATTTCATTCGGTATAGTAGAAATAGTCGTCCTCTGTTAAAGTGACGGCTATTTCGTTTTGTCATGTTTAAGCAGCTCCACAATCAAATCAATTCAAAATGCTTCAATGCGTGAACGATCCCGCCTTCGGTATTTTTCTTCGTAATGAAGGTTGCAAGTTCTTTTAACTCATCGTAAGCATTGCCCATCGCGATTTTGTGATCACAAGCTTCAAGTAAGGCAAAATCGTTCGGCCCGTCACCAAAACCAAAAGTTGGGACATTCTCTAATTTTAATGTTTCTTTTAAGCGTTTGACCCCTGCACCTTTTGAAATACCTTTTCTGACCGTATCGATCGAATAGGGACTATTGCGGTAAAAAGTCATGTCTGGGAAACGTTCATGATAATATTCATCCCCTGATTCTGAAAGGATCAGCAGCATATTGATCGGATGATCCTGAAAAGCGGAAGGATCGATTGGTGGAACATCTGAATGGATAAAGCCATAAGCTTTTCTCATCGTCTCTGTGTGATGAGTACTCCAAATGTTCTCTCTATTATAAAAACAAAGGGCATGACCTTGCTCTTCGATATGGTCACGCATTTTTTGACATTCTTCTTTAGAAAAGCGTACAGAATAAATTTCTTCTCCCTCTACGCTAATGCAAGAACCATTCATTGTTACAGCGGAAGTAATACCCGCATCACGCATGATTTGTTTGATTTCCATTTCTGTCCGTCCAGTAGCGATAACAGGTAGGATATCATTCTCTTTTAATGCTTGGATTGCTGCGGCGATCTCAGGAGTTATTTTAGAATGTCCATCTAATAAAGTTCCATCGAGATCGAAAAATGTGATTGCTTGATAGTTTGTCACAAATAAAACTCCTTTTTCATTTGACTATCTTTATCTTATCAAAGAATGAACAAAAGACAAACGTTTCGTGAAGAATTACTGAACTTATTGGTTCAGCAACCATTTTAGAGTATACTATAGACAGAGATTGGAGAGTGAAATCATGATTTTTTTAACAGTTGGTCTTTTTTTGACCTTGATAGGGCTCTTATTTTTAATTTTGCCTTCTAAAGGTAATTTACCTTTCTATGGTTATCATTCAGAACGTGCTACAAGATCCGACGAACATTGGCGGATTGCCCAACGAACAAGCGGAAAATATTTCTTGATTTTTGGATTATTGATGACCTTGATCGGCTACGGATTAAAAATCACAGGACATACCAATTTTTTTATTATTGAAATGTTACTCTTAGTGTTTCCGATCATGCCGATTTTTATATTAACAGAAAAAAAATTACAAACTTACGATTTGATAAATGGAGGAGACGAGCATGAACATTTTAATGATTGAAGATAATCAATCCGTATCTGAAATGATGCAGATGTTTTTTTTGAATGAAGGATGGGAAGCAACCTTCAAATACGACGGAAAAGAAGGATTAGATGCGTTTTTAGAGAATCCACAACATTGGGATATGGTCACGTTGGATCTTAATCTTCCGACAATGGATGGCATGATGGTTGGACGAGAAATCCGAAAAGTTTCTAGTACGGTACCAATCATCATGTTGACCGCCCGAGATTCTGAAAGTGATCAAGTGATCGGTTTAGAAATGGGAGCTGATGACTATGTCACTAAACCTTTTAGTCCCTTGACGTTGATTGCACGTATGAAGGCATTACACCGTCGTAGCGAATTGGTAGAAACAAAAGAAGAAAATCCATTATCTGATCAAAATTTTGACATCCAAACCGATCACTTCAAGATGAATACGAAAACGCGTGAAGCCTACTTGAATAACCAACCGATCGATGGATTGACACCAAAAGAATTTGATCTTTTATTTACATTAGCAAAAAAACCAAGACAAGTGTTTTCAAGAGAACAGTTATTGGAACTAGTGTGGGATTATCAATACTTTGGTGATGAACGAACCGTCGACGCCCATATCAAAAAACTGCGTCAAAAAATCGAGAAAGTAGGACCACAAGTGATCCAGACCGTTTGGGGAGTAGGCTATAAATTTGATGATTCAGGTGTTGCCTGATGCGCTATTTATACCAACAATTACTGGCTTTTTGTGGGATGATCGCCATGATCATCTTGATCGTCGGTATTTCTTTTACGCAATTGACCAAGCAGACGATCGAAGAAAATAATTACCAACAACTTTTTGGTTATGCCGAGTCGGTGGAGAAAACGACCCAAACCTTTGCGGATACGTTTCCTCAATTCAATCAGGATCAAGCATTCCAAAATGCGTTGGAACTGACTGAACAAGTATTAACCGAACAAAATGTCAATTTTATCTTTATTGATAAATATGAGCGAGTGATCTATCCAACGGCTGGGGTTTACTTGAATTTTACGATTACAGCCGATCAATGGGAAAGTTTGAGAAGCGGTCGCCAAGTCAAGTTTACTTCAAATAAAAATATCTCAGGAGAGAATCAAGCCACTTCCTATGCATTGGTTCCTTTCAACTTGAATCATGAGTTTTATGGGGGATTAGTTGTCAGCCAACCAGCCAGAAACATCGACAATAGCGTGCGATCAGTCACCTTGAATCTCTTCAAAGGCTTCATCTTCTCAAGTATCATTGCGATCATCGCAAGCTATGCCTTTGCGGCTTTCCAAGTCAAACGGATCAATCGTTTGAGAAATGCTACAAAAGAAGTCACGAATGGCAACTTCGATGTGCAATTACCTGTAAATGACAAAGATGAGTTTGACGAATTAGCAGACGATTTCAATAAGATGACCAACTCACTGAAAGAATCACGAGCAGAAATCGAGGAACAAGAGAATCGGCGCAGACAATTCATGGCAGATGCTTCCCATGAAATGCGGACCCCTTTAACAACCATCAATGGCTTGTTAGAAGGCTTAGAATATAATGCCATCCCAGAAAACCAACGAGAAAATGCCATCAAACTGATGAAAAATGAAACCGAACGTTTGATTCGTCTAGTCAATGAGAATTTAGATTATGAAAAAATCAGAACGAATCAAATCAGCATGGTCATCAAAAAATTTGATGGGACAGAAACGTTAAAAAATATTGTCGCCCAATTGGAAGCAAAAGCAGAAGCTGCGGGTAATCAATTGATTTTAGAAGCACCTGAACAATTAGACGTATACGCTGATTATGATCGGTTTGTACAGATCATGGTCAACATTATTCAAAATGCGATCCAATTCACTGAAAATGGAACGATCACAGTCACATTAGAAAAAGGGTATCTTGAAACGATCATCAAAGTGACCGATACCGGTATTGGTATGTCAGAACAACAAATGAAAAGTATATGGGATCGCTATTACAAAGTTGATCCATCTAGAAAAAATACAAAATATGGCGAATCCGGCTTAGGGTTACCAATCGTTCAACAATTAGTGCGATTACACAAAGGAAAACTCGACGTAACAAGCGAGTTAGGAAAAGGAACGACATTTACTGTAAAATTACCAGATGTTGAAATCGAATGATAACTAAATCAAAAACCGTTAAAACAAGATGTTTCTCTTGTTTTAACGGTTTTTTTGATGGAGAGCAACAAGCACAAGTCAACTCGCTTCTTTACAATCAGTGACATATGGACTTTCGGCAATGGAAAGATCATGAGTCAACAATAAGATCGAAAAAGAATGATCGTTGACTAAATCGCAAAGATTTGTCAAAAGATCTTGAATTTCGATAATGGACAAATCATCAATAGGGTCTTCAATGATCAGTTTATTTTTATCTGCAAGGATCGCATGCATCAGTTGTAATTTGATTCTTTCAAACGTGCTCAATTCACTTACTGATTTTTTGAGCAACGAGGAATCAATCATTAGCTTAGCTTGCGCTTGTTCCTGTTTGGCTTTTTTTTGTTTTTCGGGGATGTCCAAAAATACTTGTTCTTTTAAATTAAGGTAAGGAAAGAACGGCCAATTTTTTTGAACGATCATCAGATCTGTTCGTTCTGAAGCAAGGAGTTGTGCTTTGATCTCTGTGAAAATCACCTGTTGTTCGGCTTTCGAACCGATCAGAACGGTAAAACCGCTAAATGATATCAGTGAATCATGTTGGTTCATCAATGATCAGCTTCTTTCTTTTTAAAAGTCGATTTGAAATCATGAAAAGACAGGTACTAAGTAATGTGCTAATACTAACTAAACAAATGATCGTCTGTCCGATCCCTTTTAAGGTATCTACTAAAAAGTTATCGCTAAAAAAGTCGATCATAAAAAAACTATTTTGGTCAATCGAGATCGATAAACCATTTCCAGATGAAAAGACACTTGGTAAATTCGGTAGTTCGAAGAAATCTAATAGAGCCAAATTGATTTTTTGGAGTAAAGCTTGATAGCCATTTTGGAAAGCAAAAACGATCAAAAGAACGCCAAGACAACTCAGGACTAATGGAATCAAGGATTGCCAAAAAACAAAGAAGAACATTTTTGGTTTGGAAAGACCCGCTAATCGCCAATTGATGATTTCCATGCGATGACGATAGAGTGAGAGTAAAAAGAAAAAAAAGAAACACAAGGCAAACAGTGCCAGTATGCAACTGATCACAACCAGATAGGCTTGTTGAAGCGTTTCTGATGAAGGTAAGTTCTCTTTGACATCAGAAGCGTCAAATATCAACACCCGATCTTGGATTTGTTTGTGTAAAGTGGTTTGTAGATTATATAAGTTAAAGCTGATCAATAATAGAAAAGCAGAAAAGCTTGAAAACAAAGTATATAGAAATGTTTGTTTTTTGTAATAAAGTAATCGTGCGGTAGAATAACGGATCATATTCATACTTTTCACCTCAAGAATAGTATAAAAAATGAATATGAATAAAGTATGAAAATCATTTAGTGAAAAACCGAAATAAAGGAAGGCTGATCAAGTAGGACAAGCGAAGGGAACATGAAGGCGTAAAAAAACTTCTTTAGTGCTGCTATTCCTTTGGTCGTACTATGAGATCCAGTGCTAAAACTCATATCCATGTCAAGATCAATGAACGAGCAATGAGTCGCCAAGAATGAAATGATTTATCTGGAATTTTAATCGTTTCAGACTTAGAGTATGTATGAGAAGACAGAGGTGTATCGAATATGGTTGGTTAGTAGCATCTCTTTGCTCCTTCAATATTGCTGGTAAGATGCTGGTAAGAAAAAAATCACTGAGTAGGAATAAGTAAATCTATTTATATCTAGTTTTTAAATCAAAAAAACACCCGAAGAAAGAATTTCCTCGAGTGCTGTTCGTTGAGTGATGACATTAGCTACTTGTTCTCACGTTGTTCATTTGTTGTTTTCCACTGAATCTTCACTATCCGTAGGTTCCTCAGCAGGAATACCATGGATATCTTGGAAGGTTTTTGTTTCGTAAAGATTTTGTGTCGTTTGATTGTTATTCTCACTGAAGACACTTGTTGATTTGTCACCAAGTGAACGCTCGGCATCATTTAGATGTTGCAAGCCATTTTTGTAATCAAACTTAGAAGTATCAAGTGGTTCTAAACCACTTTCTGTATAGAAACGAAGTAGATCGCCATTATTGATCTGGTCTGAAACAGCGAGTTGCTTGCTGACTGCTTCACGTAAGGCAGTAACTTCTGCTTGTTGTTCTTCAGTCATATCGGATAGGACTTCACCTGTTTGGGTATCGTAGACAGCTCCACCATAATAGGTGTACTTAGGTGAAACGAAGTCACCATCACGGAAAGCAACTAACTGGTTATTATCAGGTGAGAAGAGATCTTGTCCTAATTGGATATAATTTTTTGAATCAACACCTAACAAATGAAGCAATGTCGGTAAAGCATCGACTTGGCCACCATACGTATGATTGATTCCGCCTTTTGTTTGTCCAGGGATATGGATCATATATGGCACGCGTTGCATCGCTGCATTGTCAAAATTTGTCCATGTCGAACTTGTTTTACCAACTAATTCAGCTAAAGATCTGTTTCTTGTATTAGAGATCCCATAGTGGTCACCGTATAAGACGATGACTGAGTTTTCATACAAGCCACTTGCTTTTAAATAGTTGAAGAATTCTTCTACTGCTGTGTCTAAATAGTTAGCTGTCGCAAAGTAACCATTGATTGTTTCATCGTTCGTATTTGCTACTGGGAATCCAGCTTCCTCATTCGTGAATTTTGAATAAGGGAAGTGATTCGATACAGCAATGAATTTTGAATAGAAAGGTTGTTGCATCCGTTCTAAATATTGGACGGATTGTTCAAAGAAAGGTTTGTCATGTAAACCGTATTGGAATGAGTTATCGTCATTCACGTCATAGTATGAAGCATCAAAGAAGTAATCATACCCAAAACTCTTATAAGTTTCGTTACGGTTCCAGAATGTACCAGCATTACCATGGAATGCTGCACTGGTGTACCCTTTTGTTTGTTTTAAAATATTTGGTGCCGCTTGGAAAGTATTTTTACCACCAAGTTGAGTAAATAGGGACCCTTGGTTCAACCCGAATAATGAATTTTCCATCAATGTTTCTGCATCACTTGTTTTACCAGCTTTTACTTGATGGAAGAAGTTGTCAAAACTAAATGTTTCATTACTGTGGAACAAACTATTCAAGAAAGGCGTTACTTCATGTTCTACGCCATTTTCGTCTTTCAGTTTATAATCGATCACAAATTGTTGTAGGCTTTCTAAATGGATGTAGATGACATTCTTACCTTCAGCTAATCCGTAGAGATCTTGGTTTGGTTGAGCATAATGTTCTTTGACGTAAGTCGCTACTTCTTTCATATCATTTGGACTTGCTTCAGCTCGTACTTGGTTTGTTTGGTAGGTTTGGATACCGTCGTACACCATGAACGCGTTCAGTCCAAGATATTTAACTAAATAATCACGAGAGAAGGTACGTGTCAATAACTCTGGACGATCTGCTTCAGCTAAAAAGAGATTTCCTGAAAAGATCATCACTGCTAAAGTAGTAAAAGCAAACGCCATTCGAGCGCGTACAGGACGTGTGTCCATTTTGATTTTTTTCGTTGCTAAAAGTCCGACGATCAAAATGATATCGATCCAATAAAGGACATCATAAGGACGGAATAACCGTAAGGCACTTTCGCCTAAACCACTTGCGACTTTTCCGGCGCCTAGGATCGCGTTGATCGTAATAAAATCAGTGAACTCACGATAATAGATGATGTTAGAAAATAAGAGCAAGGTCAACAAGAAATAGATGACTAGCATCGTGATATACGCTGCTTTCGTTCGTCTAACATATAGGGCAATCCCTAAAAGAAGGATAGTCGTTGCGATTGGGTTGATGAACAAGATAAAATATTGGATGCCACTTTCAATCCCTAAATGGAAATCAAATAGATAAGTAGCAATCGTTTTGACCCATAACAAAACTGCTAGTAAAGAAAAAAATCCGAGCCTTTTATTTAAAAAAGCGGGTGTTTTTATTTTCAAATTAATCTTCCTTTCTGCACTCTTACATAAAAAAAGAGTGACATGAAACATACTCACGACTCACATACTCCTAACCATTTTACTAGTAGACCAAAATAGTGTCAATTGAAAGTACAAATCAAGCTTGATAGATTAAGATTTTCTTTAAGATCGCTAAGTTTTGTACAAAAATCTACACATGAAGAGGGAGACAGAAGTGCTCAGCACTGAAAAATCATGATGAAAAATCGGAAATCCTTCTTCAAATTGTCGTTTTTTCAAAATGTTTTCTGAAGGAGCTACTTTCGGAACACTGTGTATTTAGTTTTAGTGGGAGATAAGGAGTTTTTATTTTAGCTTTTTTCTAAGGAAAACTACCTACAAGACAAGGAATCTCTAAGACAAGAAGCGTGTTTTTTGTTATACTAAAAGGGAGAATGAAAAAGCAGGTGAGCCAATGAAACTAACAATAAAAAAAAGAGCAGTCAAGAAATTTTTAAAAGGCTATCCATTGATCCAAGAAGAAGATCTAGTCCAAATGAAAAAAACGACAGAATGGGTAGAATTAATTGATCAGCAAGGAAAATTTTTAGGAAAAGGCTATTTAGGAAAACAAAACAAAGGGATTGGTTGGGTACTCAGCCAAAAAGATGAACCATTTGATCAATCATTTTTTGAACTAAAATTTCTGACAGCTAAAGAAAAAAGGACAAGCTATTTTAATGATGAGCAGACAACAGCTTTTCGTTTGTTCAATGGAGAAGGAGATGGGATCGGTGGTTTGATCATTGACTACTACGATAACTTTGCTGTCTTTTCTTGGTACAATGAAACCTTATATATGGCTCGTGAAGTTTTATTAAAAGCTTTTCAAGCTGCTTATCCTGAAATTGTCGGAATCTACGAAAAAATTCGCTTTGAAACAACACGATTACCGGAGAGCCAGCATGTGACTGGAGAAGAGGCCAAAGAACCACTACTTGTCCAAGAAAATGGAGTGACTTATGCCACTTATTTGAATGAAGGTCTAATGACAGGAATTTTCCTTGACCAAAAAGAAGTCAGAGGAGCATTGATCGATGGCTTAGCTTTAGGGAAATCAGTACTGAATATGTTTAGCTATACCGGTGCTTTTTCTGTAGCTGCTGCTATGGGTGGGGCAACAGAAACGACAAGTGTCGATCTAGCAAAACGAAGTTTGAAAAAAACTCGTGAACAATTTGAGGTCAACGGGTTGACACCTGATGCCCATAAAATCATCGTCATGGATGTTTTTGAATACTTTAAATATGCACAACGTAAAGGTTTCTCTTATGATGTAATCGTTTTGGACCCTCCAAGTTTTGCTCGGAACAAGAAAAAAGTCTTTCGTGTAGCCAAAAATTATGGTGAATTGGTGAAAGATAGCTTGTCGATCTTAGCCGATGAAGGAATCCTGATTGCCTCAACAAATGCAGCCAATGTGTCGATTGATCAATTTCAAGCAATGATCGAAGATGAACTAATCTCTGCTGAGTATGAGTACCAAATCAGCGGTGTTTATCGTTTGCCTGATGATTTTCAAACCATTGATTCTTTCCCAGAAGGAAATTATTTAAAGGTATTTGTTTATGAAATAAAAAAATAGAGAGGGCGTGAAGTCAATGTTTCAAGTAAAAGGAGTAAGATTTGGTACTGGACGTCCAAAAGTCTGTGCGCCCTTGACTGGTACAACTCGCGAAGAACTTCTGAGAGAAGCAATCCTGGCGAGGGAAGCCGGTGCTGATTTAGCTGAATGGCGTCTTGATTGTTATCATGATGTCTTCAACAAAGAACAACTAAAGGAAACGTTAGTACTGATCTATGAAATGTTAGAAAGACTACCATTGCTTTTGACTTTTCGAACCTTAGAAGAAGGTGGAACGCAAGATATTTCAATCAAAGACTACCACGATCTGTATAAATTTTTGATCGACACAGAATTAGTGGAAATGCTAGATATTGAGTTGTTCAAAATCGAAAGTATGGAAAAGGATCTGCTCCATGATATCCACCGCCGCCAGATCCCACTGGTCATCAGTAGTCACGATTTTAAAGAAACACCAGCAGATCCGGTCTTGCTGTATCGTTTGAATATGATGGAACATTTTGGTGCAAGTATTGGCAAAATTGCTGTGATGCCAAATAATGAACGTGATGTTTTGCGGATGATGGAATTGACTCGTCGCGCTCATGCGTTTGTGTCAATGCCTCTAGTCACTATGTCAATGGGTGAGCTTGGCATGGTCTCTCGACTTGCAGGCAACGTGACAGGTTCAGCCATCACTTTCGGTGCGTTAGATGCGACACGAGCTTCTGCACCTGGCCAATTACCAGTTAAAGAATTAAAACAAATCATTAGTTTACTCAATGAAAATTAAGCTAGACGAAGGTGAAGATTTTGGCAAAGAAGAAACCAGTAAAAACTAATGCTATCCGTATGGTAGAACAAAAAAAGATTGCTTATACAGAACATGAATATGCTTGGGATGAAGCACATATCAGTGCCTCATCCGTTGCTGCTCAGTTGCCAGGAAGTGAATCACGAATTTTTAAAACATTAGTAGCAGTGGGGAATAACACAGGTCCGATCGTTGCCGTTATCCCTGGAAGCACTGAACTTGATTTAAAAAAACTAGCAAAAGTCTCCGGCAATAAAAAAGTAGAAATGCTCCATCTCAAGGACTTGGAAAAAACGACCGGATATATTCGAGGTGGCTGTTCGCCAATTGGTATGAAAAAATTATTCCCAACATTTATTGAAGAACAAGCAAAAGAATATGACCAGATCATTATTTCTGCTGGAAAACGCGGACTTCAAATGGAACTTGCTCCAGAAGCAATCGCTGAGTTGACCAATGCAACATTTGTCGATATCAAAATTTAAAAACCACAAACAAAAAGCAAAACAAATGCTGAAAGATCGATCCATGAAAGGCGAACGACACGCGTTGCCTTTCATGGATGTTTCATTCAAGCAATGTTTTGCTTTTCTTCTCTTACCATTGACTTTGCATCGCTGCGTGCATTCCTGAAACACGTCCCGTAGCAAAAGCTGCCGTGATATTAAAGCCACCTGTATACCCGTTTACATCAAGTAATTCACCGCCAAAAAACAGTCCGTTCAATACTTTGCTTTCCATGGTTTTTGGATTGACTTCTTTTAATGAAACGCCACCACCAGTAACAAAAGATTTCTCGATGGGAAATGTCTTATGGATCAATAGCTCAAAGTTTTTACATAATTCAGCAAATTCTTGGATTTGTTTTTCAGATGTTTGGCTACCAGTTAGTTCGGTCATTTCTAGCCGTTCAAGATAAAATTGGAGTAGACGTTCAGGTAGAAAACCACGCCACGCATTGATCAAATTCTTTTTCGATTCTTTACTTAGTTCCACTAACTCTCGTATCAGTTCTTCGACTGACTTCGTCGGGAAGCAATCTAAAGAAACAGTTACAGGTGCCTGCGTTTTTTGTAGCTCAGTGTTGATGAAACTGGAACACCTTAAAGCTGCTGGTCCAGAGATCCCAAAATGGGTAAATAAAAGATCCATCGTGTGCTCCGTGATCACTTTTCCTTTTTGGTTCAAGACACGTAACGTAATATCTTGTAAAGAAAGACCTTGCAACACTTTATCCGCAATAAATGACTCCTCAGAAATCAAAGGAGACTCTGTTGCATAAAGTGGTGTGATCGTGTGGCCTACTTTTTTGACCAATTTATACCCATCACCTGTTGCACCTGTAGAAGGATACGTGCGTCCACCAGTCGTCAAAATGACGCATTTTGCTTTAAATTCATCAAATTCAGTACGCACACCATAGATTTGGTTGTCCTTATGGATCAATTTTTCTACACGTTCGCCAAAAAACATCGTGACGTTCAATTCATTCAGACGATGAACCAGCGCTTCAATGATTGTTTTTGATTTATTTGTCACTGGAAACATCCGTCCGTGATCTTCTTCTTTTAAGTGAACTCCTTGTGATTCAAAGAATTCCATGATGTCAAAATTGTTGTATTGAGAAAACGTACTATATAAAAATTTACCATTTCCTGGGATATGCGCAATCAAATCATCAACAGGGCGATTATTTGTGACATTACATCGACCGCCACCAGTCATCAATAATTTTTTTCCTGCTTTTTTATTTTTTTCGATCAACAAGACATTGGCACCATACTCGGCTGCACTGATTGCAGCCATCATGCCACTTGTTCCTGCGCCAACAACAATCACGTCATAAGTTTTTTCCATTTTCTCACCTCACAGAGAGTGTAGCATATTTGAAGACGATTCGCAGAAAATGTTTTGACCTATGATTGAAATAAGCTAAAATAAAGTCAGATGAATAAAGGAGCGTGAACCTATGTCAAATGCAAAAGAATACGTACAAGCGATACAAGAAAAACTTCACCAAAAAGATGACGGCCAAATCGAGTTTCTACAAGCGGTCGATGAATTTATGCCTACGGTCATCCAATTTTTAGAAAAAAATCCAGAATACATTGAAAAAAATATTCTAGGGATTTTAGTTGAACCAGAACGAGTGATCCAATTCCGTGTTCCTTGGCAAGATGATCAAGGAAACTGGCAAGTGAATCGTGGGTACCGAATCCAATACAATTCAGCCATCGGACCATATAAAGGTGGCTTACGTTTTCATCCAAGTGTCAATTTGAGTATTTTAAAATTCTTAGCATTTGAACAAATTTTCAAGAACAGCCTGACAGGCCTACCAATCGGTGGCGGTAAAGGCGGAAGTGATTTTGATCCAAAAGGAAAATCGGATAATGAAATCATGCGCTTTTGTCAAAGTTTCATGTTGGAACTGGCAAAACATATCGGACCTTCAATTGATGTACCGGCAGGCGACATCGGTGTAGGTGCTCGTGAGATCGGCTATATGTATGGTGCCTATAAACGATTGAAACAATATGATGCAGGTGTTTTGACAGGTAAACCTTTAGATTTCTGGGGAAGTAAGATCCGCACAGAAGCAACAGGTTATGGCTTAGTTTATTATGTGAAACATCTATTGAACGAAGAACAAGATTCATTTGCTGGCAAAACAGTGATGGTCTCAGGTAGTGGGAATGTGGCAATCTATGCAATCGAAAAAGTCCATGAACTGGGTGGGAAAGTCGTTACTTGTTCTGATTCAGGTGGCTATATCTATGACCCAGAAGGTATCGATCTTGATCTATTAAAAGAATTAAAAGAAGTCAAAAGAGCCCGTTTAACAGAATACGCCAAAGAACGCTCATCGGCTGAATACCACGAAAATGAATCGGTTTGGACATTGAAACAAGCGGCTGACATTGCTTTACCTTGTGCAACACAAAATGAAATCGACGGACAATTGGCAGAGATCCTTGTAGAAAATGGCGTGAAGATCGTCGCAGAAGGTGCGAACATGCCATCCACATTAGATGCTGTTTCAGTCTATGAAAAAGCAGACATCTGGTATTGTCCAGGAAAAGCTGCCAATGCTGGTGGTGTAGCTGTATCTGCGCTAGAAATGAGTCAAAATTCACAACGCTTGGTGTGGGAAAGCAGCCAAGTCGATGCACAACTCGACGAGATCATGGCGACGATCTATCAAACGTGTCGTCAAACTGCCAAAGAATTTGGCAACGAAAAAAATCTTTTGCTTGGTGCCAATGTGGCAGGTTTTGAAAAAGTCGCAAAAGTAATGGCTATGCAAGGTTTAGTCTAAAAAATGGAAGTTTCTTGCAAATATTAGAAGCTTCTCGCATATTTGCTTGAAAAATAATAAAAAAAAACGTAAAGTATATCTGTAGATTGAAACTTTTAAGGAGGAACAAAAATGGCACACATTCATTTTGACTATTCAAAAGTTGCACCATTTGTCAATGAACATGAGTTAGGCTATATGCAGAGTCAAGTTACTGCTGCAGACAAATTATTACGAGAAGGAACTGGCGCAGGCAGCGATTTCCGAGGATGGATCGACCTACCTACGAACTACGACAAAGAAGAATTTGATCGTATCAAAGCTGCTGCTAAGAAAATCCAATCTGATTCTGAAGTCCTTGTGGTCATCGGTATCGGTGGTTCTTATTTAGGCGCTCGTGCAGCAATCGATTTCTTACAACATACCTTCTACAACTTGTTGGGAAGCGACAAACGCCAAACACCACAAATTTTCTTCGCTGGAAACTCAATCAGCTCAACTTATCTTGCTGACTTGATCGAAGTGATCGGCGACCGTGACTTCTCAGTAAATGTCATTTCAAAATCAGGAACAACGACTGAGCCAGCCATTGCATTCCGTGTATTCAAAGAATTACTTGTTAAAAAATATGGTCAAGAAGAAGCAAACAAACGTATCTACGCTACAACAGACAAAGCAAAAGGGGCTGTTAAAGTAGAAGCAGACGCAGAAGGATGGGAAACATTTGTGATTCCTGATGACGTCGGTGGACGTTTCTCTGTATTGACAGCAGTTGGTTTATTACCGATCGCCGCAAGCGGAGCAGATATCGATGCCTTGATGCAAGGTGCTGCCGATGCAAGCAAAGCTTATTCAAGCGACAAACTTGAAGAAAACGAAGCTTACCAATATGCAGCAATGCGTAATATTCTTTACCGTAAAGGCAAAGTTACTGAATTATTGATCAACTACGAACCAGGAATGCAATACTTCTCTGAGTGGTGGAAACAATTATTCGGCGAATCAGAAGGTAAAGATCAAAAAGGAATCTACCCTTCAAGTGCAAACTTCTCAACAGACTTGCACTCACTTGGACAATACATCCAAGAAGGACGTCGCAATATCTTCGAAACAATCGTAAAAGTTGAAAAACCACGTAAATCGATTACGATTCCAGAACAAGCAGAAGACTTGGACGGACTTGGTTATTTACAAGGAAAAGAAATCGACTTTGTAAATACAAAAGCTTTTGAAGGTACATTATTAGCTCATACAGACGGCGATGTACCAAACCTATTAGTTAAAATCCCTACAATGGATGCTTACACATTAGGTTACACAATGTACTTCTTTGAAATTGCTGTCGGCATTTCAGGTTACTTGAATGGTATCAACCCATTCGACCAACCAGGAGTAGAAGCTTACAAGAAAAACATGTTTGCTCTACTAGGCAAACCAGGGTTTGAAGACCTTGCGAAAGAATTGAACGAACGCCTGTAAGATGGGGGTTAGATTACTGATAAAAAATCAGTGCTCAAAATATGTTCCCTTCGAAATAAAATGTGGTACCCATTCTGGTACCCAAAACGAAAGGATGGCTGATTTAGCCATCCTTTTTATTTCTAGTTAGATAGTGGCTTTTTGAAATATACTCTGAGTAAAGAAAAGTAGTATTTAGCTTGAATAGAGCTACGATCATCTGTTAGGTAAAGTATTTTTTGGTTCAAGATAGAATACAATAAACCGAGAGCCAAAATGCAAATTAACCTATTTAATAGACAGTTCAATTAAAACGAAAGGGGATAAGGTGGATAGTATCTACAAAATAAATTCAAGAAGGTATCGATATCAATTGAACCAAAGTTACATAAGACTATTTAGATAATAAGCTCAAAAAAACAGTTGGTGAGAGTTATAATTTGTATCCTGAGGTGATACGTGCTATATTAAATGAGTAATCTAATTTGAAACGTAATCTGAGCGATATATTCACACTATAAAAACTCCTTTTACCAAGTAATGTTAATTGC
>NZ_JADNNI010000039.1:0-1168 GCF_015556925.1 Enterococcus sp. 1001283B150225_161107_E12
TTATAGCCACAACAGGAATTAGTTGAAGATTTAATTTCAATCATTCACGTTTTTAGTTTCCGTATTTATGGAACTACGTAAGTATAAAGATGAGATTGAAGGTGATGAAGTTGTTAGTGGCATACAAAACGGAAATTCTTCCAACAGAAGAACAAAAAGAAATTATTAATCGAACCATTGGCGTTGCACGTTTTGTAAAGAACTTTTACATTTACCACAACCAAGAAGTTTACAAAGCAAACGGAAAGTTTGTATCAGGTATGGATTTTTCAAAGTGGTTAAATAACGACTACATTCCGAACCATCCAGATAAGCTGTGGATCAAAGCTGTTTATGCGAAGTCAACGAAACACGCGATTATGGAGACAGAAAAAGCCTTTAGAAAGTTTTTTCAAGGAAGAGCTAATTTTCCTAAATTTAAAAAGAAGAAGCACCAAGATGTATCGATGTATTTCGTGAAGAACGATAAAAAGACAATCATCCGTTGTGAGCGTCATCGGATAAAAGTTCCCTCTTTGGATTGGGTAAAACTGAAAGAAAAAGGTTATATTCCAAAACATGATGACAAACATATCATAAAGAGTGGCACCATCAGCCAACAAGCAAACCGCTACTACCTGTCGGTCATCGTGGAACAGGACTGTACCGCTCAAGTACTGAACGATACTCCTACCGAAGGCGTGGGTATCGACTTAGGATTAAAAGATTTTGCGATTCTTTCCACAGGGAAAACCTATAAAAATATCAATAAATCAGGAAAAATTCGTAAAATCGAAAAACAATTAAAACGACAACAACGCAAGCTGTCGAGGAAATACGAAAGCGAAAAAAAGCGTGTCAACGAAAAACAATCAAAGAGAGGAGAAGCTACTCGCAAAAATATTGAAAAACAAGTCTTGAAAGTACAAAAACTTCATAAACGGTTGACAGATATCCGTAGGGACAGAGTGAATAAAATTGTGTCAGAGCTAGTAAAAACCAAACCAGCTTATATCACAATCGAAGATTTGAATGTCAAGGGGATGATGAAAAACCGGCATCTTTCAAAAGCTGTGGGAGAGCAATCTTTCTATGCTTTTCGTAAAAAATTAGCAGATAAATGTAAAGTCTATCATATTGAGTTAAGACTAGTCGATCGATTCTATCCTAGCTCGAAACGATGTCATGA